>PMIZ01000447.1 GCA_003157225.1 Actinomycetota bacterium
GCCTCCTGCTTGTTGAAGGCTCCACGCGGCAGACAACAGTACACTCCTAGAAACGGCTGACAAATGATGGGGAGAGAGACCTTGGAAGACAACGTTTCAGGGGCTTCAGCCAGAGGCCTCATAGAGACGGCTACAAGGCCCCGCGTTCAAGTAGTGTACACGTCGCACGTGTGTAGTCTGTAGTCTCGGAGCGCACCGAATACGCACGCCACCCGGTGCAACCTGTGTTCGCCTGTGCCAGGCGTCGTCGGTCTCCTGCGCTCTCCCAGCACCGCCAATCACCCGACGTATCTTCGTTCTGTTTCAGGACTCACTCGCCTGCAGAGACTTGACGATGCGATGATTCTGCGCAAAACTATTTCCCACACAATCAGCAGAGATTCGTTCACGGCTGGGAAAGGGCTTGACAGAGGTACATGTCCGGTTTCGGGAATTATCCCCCGATACCATCGCTGCCTGAGAACAGCGAGATCGATCGGGCGACCTTGCAAGCCTTTCATGCCTTGGGGAGGCTGGTCCATCTCCAGCGGCAGGCCATGCAGCGGCGCTTGAGCAATCCGGGTGCTCACCACGGCGAACTCATAAGCCTGCGATTGCTCACGACGAGTGACGGCATGAGCCAGAAGGACCTCGCCGAGACGCTGCATCTGTCGCGGCCCAGGGTCACGAGCATCCTTCAGGGCCTTGAGAAAGCAGGCGCCGTGAGGCGGGAGGTAGACGCCGACGACCAGCGCATCACCCGGGTCTTCCTGACGGCTGAGGGCAGGCGGCAAGAGCTGGAGACCCGCGCGGCGTTCGACGAGTACATCAAGCAAACGATCGGAAAGCTGAGCGACCCAGACAAGCTCGAACTCACGCGCCTCCTGGACCAGGTATCCGGCCACATCGCCGAACTGGTTTGCGCCGACGGACACGAGCACGGGGTGCAGCCGTCGTGAAACAGCTTCTGCTCACATACCTGCGCCCTTACCGGTGGCGAATCGGCATCGTCTCCGTTCTAGTGCTGGGGCAGGCGATAGGGAACCTCTACCTGCCGACGCTCAACGCCAATATCATCAACAACGGCGTGGCCAAAGGCGACACCACGTACATCCTGCAGACCGGCCTCATCATGCTTGGCGTTGCGCTAGTCATCATCGCGTGCTCTGTCACTTCCGCTTTCAATGTGGCACGGACCGCGATGGGGCTGGGACGCGATGTGAGGCGGGACCTCTTTAGAAAGGTCGAGAGCTTCTCCCAGAGTGAGGTCGGCCGCTTCGGCACCCCGTCGCTGATCACCCGCAATACCNNTCATCATGGCGCTCCGCCAGGACGTTCCTTTGTCGATCTCCATTGCCGTCATCCTGCCGATCATGGTCGTCTTCCTGTTCCTCGTCCTGCGGAAGGCCATCCCCCTGTTCCGAACCATGCAGTCCCGGCTGGACCGCATCAATCTGACCATGCGGGAGAACCTGAGCGGTGTCCGGGTCATCCGGGCTTTTGTCCGCGCCGACTATGAGGAAAAGCGGTTTGCTACGGCCAACCGGGAGTTGACCGATACCATCGTGAGCACGTTCCGGCTCTTCTCGATCATGTTCCCTGTTCTGCTCATCATCATGAACCTGTCGATGGTCGGCATCATGTGGTTCGGCGGCCACCGGGTGGACAGCGGCGCGATGCCTATCGGCAATCTCTTTGCTTTCATCTCCTACGTGATGCAGATCCTGTTCTCCGTGATGATGTCGGTCATGCTGGCCGCTCAGGTGCCCCGCGCCGCCGCCTCCTCTGCGCGCATCCAGGATGTGCTCAACGTGCAACCTGCCATCCACGACCCGGTCGCCGCGATCGCGTTTCCCTCCCCGGACGGCCACAAGCCCGGGCTCGTGGAGTTCCGCGACGTCGAATTCCGCTATCCAGGCGCCCAGGACGCCATTCTCCGTCACATCTCCTTCACCGCCCAGCCGGGGCTGACAACGGCGATCGTCGGCAGTACCGGAAGCGGGAAATCAACGCTGATAGGACTCATCCCGCGGCTGAACGACGTCACCGAGGGTGGCATCCTCATCGATGGGGTCGACATCCGGAAGGTCGACCGGGCAGATCTTTGGAGACGGGTGGGGTTTGTTCCTCAGAAGGCGTTTCTCTTCTCCGGAACCGTCGCGAGCAACCTTCGCTACGGCAATCCTGAGGCGACGGACGAAGAGCTGTGGCACGCGCTGCAGATAGCGCAGGCGGAGGACTTCGTGAAGGCGATGCCCGAAGGCTTGTACGAGCCCATCACCCAGGGCGGGACCAACGTCTCCGGTGGGCAGCGCCAACGGCTGGCCATAGCCCGAGCTTTGGTCAAGAAGCCGGACATCTACGTGTTCGACGACAGTTTCTCGGCCCTGGACCTCAAGACCGATTCGCTGCTACGCGCCGCCCTCAAGCGCGAGACCAGGGACGCGACGGTCATCGTGGTGGCCCAGAGGGTAAGCACCATCCTTCACGCCGACCAGATCGTCGTGCTGGAAAGAGGCGGCATCTGCGGCATCGGCGCGCACAAGGACCTTGTCGATAGGTGCGAGACGTACCAGGAGATCGTGTACTCTCAGTTGAGCGCGGAGGAAGTGGCGTGAGCGCGGAGGAGCGCAACGGCCATCCGCCCGCAGGGGGGCGGCCCTCAGCGGCAGGGACGGGCGCGCCGGCCGGCGGACCGTCTGCGGTGCAGGGCGCCGGGCGTCGCCGAGGCGAGCCCGGCTCCACGCACGGTAGCCTCATCGGCTCGGGGGAGAAACCCAAGAACTTCAAGAAGTCGCTCAAGAGACTCCTCGGCAGGCTGCGCCCTGAGCGCACGATGCTTACCATCGTCATCCTGCTGGCCGTGGTCAGCGTGACCTGCAGCGTGGCCGCGCCGAAGATCCTGGCGCGGGCGACCAACTTGATCTTCTCCGGCGCCGTCGGCAAGCAACTCCCGGCCGGAGTGACCCAGGAGCAGGCGGTCCAGTCGCTGCGCGCGGCCGGCAAGACGAACCAGGCGAACCTGCTCGCCGGCATGACCCACGTCGTTCCCGGCCAGGGTGTCGATTTCGCCGCGGTCGGACGCGTGCTGCTGATCGTGACGGCCATCTATCTGCTGGCGTCTCTCTTCGGCTGGTTACAAGGCTACCTGGTGGCCGGGGTGATAGGGCGGGTCACGTACAAGCTGCGACAGGATGTCGACCAGAAGCTGGCGCGTCTCCCGCTGAAGTATTTCGACAGCCATTCGCGCGGCGACATCCTCAGCCGGGTGACCAACGACATCGACAATATCCAGCAGACGATGCAACAGACGGTCACTTCCATCATCACCTCGATCCTCACCCTCATCGGGGTACTTGCGATGATGTTCTGGATCAGCCCGCTGCTGGCCATGATCTGCATCATCACCGTCCCTATCTCCATTGTGGTGACCGTGCTGATCGCCAAACGCTCCCAGAAGCAGTTCGGCCTGCAGTGGGAGCGCATGGGCACGGTGAGCGGGCACGTGGAGGAGACGTTCACCGGGCACACCATCGTCAAAGTGTTCGGGCGCCAGAAAGAGGCCATCGCCATGTTCGATCAGGAGAACGGGAAGCTCTACCAGGCGAGCTTCAGGGCCCAGTTCATCTCGAGCATTATCTGGCCGGCCATGCTCTTCATCGGCAACCTGCAGTATGTCGCGATCGCGGTGGTCGGGGGGCTGCGGGTGGCGACGGGGTCGATGTCCTTGGGCGATGTGCAGGCTTTTATCCAGTACTCCCAGCAGTTTTCCCAGCCGATCACCCAGACGGCCAGCGTAGCGAACGTGCTTCAGTCCGCGATGGCCTCCACGGAACGGGTCTTCGAGCTCCTCGACGAGCCCGAGCAGTCGGCCGAGCCGGCTCGGCCGGTCGTGCTGAGGCACGTGACGGGTCACATAGAGTTGAAGGACGTTTCGTTCCGCTACCTGCCGGACGTCCCTCTCATCGACGATCTGAACGTCGAGGTCCAGCCGGGACAGACGGTGGCCATTGTAGGACCCACCGGAGCCGGCAAGACGACCCTGGTCAATCTCCTGATGCGCTTTTACGAGATAGACGAAGGGGAGATCCTCATCGACGGTGTGGACACACGCAAGATGACGCGCGAAGATTTGCGGCGCCTCTTCGGCATGGTGCTCCAGGACGCCTGGCTCTTCACCGGCACCATCCGGGAGAACATCGCATACGGCAAGGAGGGGGCCACCGAGACCCAGATCCAGGCCGCCGCCGAGGCCGCCCACGTAGACCACTTCGTGCGTACGCTACCCGACGGCTACGACACCCGCCTGGACGACGACTCTTCGAGCGTGTCCCAGGGGGAGCGGCAGTTGCTTACCATAGCCCGCGCCTTCCTCGCCGATCCCGAGATTCTGATCCTCGACGAGGCCACCAGCTCAGTGGACACCCGGACAGAGGTGCTGATACAGAAAGCTATGGCAAAGCTGCTCAGCGGCCGCACGAGCTTCGTGATCGCGCACCGGCTGTCCACCATCCGGGGCGCCGACCTCATCCTGGTGATGGACAACGGGCAGGTTGTCGACCAGGGGACCCACGAGGAACTGCTTGCCGCCCGCGGCTTCTACTACGATCTCTACAACAGCCAGTTCGCGGAGGCCCTCGCCGAGGCTTCTTGACGGGTGAGCTCACTGTCGGCCGGTCCTTGAGGGCCTATCCTCCCAGATAGGCTTCCATGCGAGCGATCTCCTCGGTCGCATCTCCCGAAGGAGTTCGCCAAGAAGGGTTACTACCTGGTGCCGGTTCCGGCCGGCAAGAAGTCGCTATCCCGCTGGGGAACGACCGAACACCAACCAATGATAAGCCGTGTTGTGAGCCGCCTGGCGGAGAGCGCGAAAGGTGTAGCCGGCGATCCCGGCCGGGCGGCTCTCCTCGTCGAAGATCGCGCGCATCCCCTCCAGCCAGCGCTGCTGGAACTCATCGCGGGAAAGCCCGAGGGCGCGGCGCCGGAAGTAGAACGCCCGGTCGAGGGTGCGCTCGCCGCGCAGCACCGGCCATTCCGTGGTGTAGTGCATGACGGCCCGCTCCCCGTCGGCGAACCGGTGTTCATCCGGGCGCACTATCTCCATGTAGCTCGGCCGCCCCATGTTCTGCTTCTGAGCCTCGACGCTGTCGAATGAGGCTTCCGTGACGATGTCGAGATAGTCGGCCAGCGGGTGGCCGAACGCTGTGTCGATGGCGCCGGGAAGCGGGAAGTTGTAGTGGTAGTGACGGATGTCCTGAGCGACCGCGGTCACGCTCTTGACCAACGGGCCGTGCACCTCCATGACGTATTTCCGGAACTCCGCATGGGTCATACCGACCCGCCTTGGTGCCAGGATCATCATCTTGATCATCGTGGCGCTCTTCTATCGCAGTCAGCTTTGCGGGATGAGATCGGGAGCCGCCCTGAGAAGGGCGTCGTACTCCGCCACGAGCTCATCGATGATCTCTTTGGCGCTTTGCGTCTTCCTCAGCATCCCGACGACTTGCCCTACCGTCACGCAGCCTTCATCGATATCGCCGTCCACCGCCGCTTTCCGCAGGGAATCCGTGGCCATCTCCTGTATGTTCCGGATGGCCTCCTCCAAGGTGCATTCCCTTTCCACCTTGAGAAGCCTTTCCGACAGGCGGTTTGGCAACTGACGCACTGCGTCGCCGCAGATGACGCCCGTAAGGACCGTCTCTCCTTCCTTCGCGCCCAGGACGGCCTGCTTGTAGTTCTCATGCACCGGACATTCGTGGGCCAGGAGGAACCTGCTTCCCACCTCGACCGCCTTGGCTCCCAGCATGAAGGAAGCGGCTACGCCCCGACCGTCCGCAATCCCGCCGCCGCTGATGACTGGCACAGAGACAGCGTCGACCACCTGGGGGAGAAGTGAGAAGGTGCCGGTGAAGCCGAAGATGTGCCCGCCGCCATCTGCACCCTTGATGGCGATGAAGTCGACGCCCGCGCGCTCGTA
>PMIZ01000276.1 GCA_003157225.1 Actinomycetota bacterium
CACGTTCTCGAACACCGTCATGCCCGAGAAGGGCTTGGGGATCTGGAACGTGCGCCCGATACCGACCCGGCAGCGTTCGTACCTGGGGAGGTGGGTTATGTCCCTACCCTCGAAGATCACTTTGCCCGCGTCAGCGTGCACGGCGCCGGTGATCAGGTTGAACCAAGTGGTCTTGCCGGCCCCATTCGGCCCGACAATGCCCAGCGCCTCACCACTGCTGACGCTGATGCTCAGATCGTCGATAACGACGACCCCGCCGAAGGACTTTCTGAGACCTTGGGTCTCGAGAGCCGTCGTCATATGCATGTACCTCCGCGAGCCAACCCAGTCTCCCTTTGCGCCGCTCGATCGAGTCTTCGGGGAGCGGCTGCCGGCCCACCCTCTCCCCGATCGGGGATTGTTCTGGTCGGCGCCCGCACGCCAGCGGGCGCCGACCACACTACAACATACTTCGTTCTTAGACCAGCCCTCCTACGCGAGCGCCTGCACCTTGTCTTGCACCGCGATCAGCGGAGCGGCCGCGTTGCTGCAGATCGCCAGCTCGTACTTGAAGGTCGTGCCCTTGCGCCATTGGCCACCGACGAGCGGGGTCTTGTAGACGTTCTCAACGATATGGCACGGACCCACCTTGAAGGGCGGGGTCGCCCCGACCACAGGCGCGGTGAAGTCGATCGGACCGCCGATGGTATCTAGTTTGGTGGTCTTGACGGCCTGGATGATGGCATTCTTGTCATCGACGCTGGTGGAGCGTTTGAAGGTGTCGATCGCCATCTCGAAGACGATGAAGTGAAGCAGAGGCTGCGTCCACTGCTGGCCATTGTTGCGCTTGGTGAACTCGTCCGCGAACTGCTTGCAGGTCTCACCCAGGAGAGACGACGTGAATGGGTGGTTCGGCGTCCACCATACCTCAGTGGTCAGGCCAACACCGACGTCGCCCAGAGCGTCCAGCGACTGCGGGAACAGAAGCGCCTTGGCGTAGGTGGCCAATCTTGGCTTCCATGCCTGCTGCGAGGCTTGCTTCCAGAAGTTGGTGAAGTCCGGCGGGATGAACACGCCCATACCGATCTCGCAGCCTTGCTTGTTGAACTCGCTGATCTGGGCTGTGAAGTCGTCGGTGCCATCTTGGAACTGCGCGGGGATGGTCGCCGTGAGCCCGGCCGGGCCCCAGACCGGGTCCCAACCGGGCTTCCAAGCGTTGCCGTCGGCGTCGTTCGGGAACATCGCGCCGACCTTCTTGTTGTTTGGCACCTGGCTCCACATATCGAGGAAGTTCGCCTGAACATCTTCGAGGCCCCAGAATGTGTGGTAGGTCCACTTGAAGACCTGGTCGAGCTTCTGGGTGCCACGCGAACTGACGTAGGCCTGCCACGGGCAGTCGTTGGTGATGCACGGCATGCCGGCTGCTTCGCACTGGTCGGCCACCGGAGAGACCGTGTCGGGTGTGGAGGCCGCGCAGACCAAGTCCACTTTCTCGGTGCTGATGAGGTCACCGGCTACAGCGGCCGCGCGCTGGGTATCGGACTGACTGTCCCTCACCACGATGCTGATCGGGTGCTTCTGACCGTCACCGCACATGACTCCGTCGCCGATGGCTTCGGTGGCGCGGGCGACGCAGTACTGGTCGGGCACCCCGAACGAGGACAGACCGCCGGTGAGCGGGGTCACAAACCCGATCTTGAGGGGACGGCCGGCGGCCGCACCCGTCGTGACGGAGGTTGCGGTGCCGGTGGTGCTGGTGTTGGCGCCGGCCGTCGTGCTGACACCCGCGGCAGTGGTCGTGGTTGCCTTGGTGCCACAAGCTGCCAGCAGGCCGCCCAGACCGCCGCTCACGCCGACAGCCGCCCCCGCGATCCCGGCCATCTTGAGGAAGTCGCGACGGCTTACTTCTTTGCCGTCGAGAAGGCCCTTTTCTTCGTCGTCTCTAGTATTCCTGTCCTTGTCCGCCATGATGCTCCTCTCATTCGGGTACTGCACGTCGATCGTGGCCTTCGGCCGCGATCGACCGGTGTGTCGAGCCTATCCTGGTGCCCGGTCACCAACACTTCATACCGTTGGCTGGGGTGACTCGACCCCCCTTGACTCGGCTCTCGGTCAGAGATTGAAAGACTCCAGCACCTCCTATGTGAGTTTTGTCAAACTGGCGCTCCGTTGGCCGGGGTCTCGTGACCTGACCGGCGAAGCCCTACTCGACCGGAAACCGGAAGACATCCCTCGGATTCGTGTAGCAGCCTAGCGCGAGCCACCCTGAAGTAGTCGCTACCCTGCCCACCCGATTCCGGGTTGATGCTGGTGTTGTCCCGCCTGTCGGAACGGTTCACTACTTGACGGACCTCCACTTCCCGGTTCCGCTGGCGACTGCAGCGCGGACGGCTCTATGCCTTCCAGAGAGCGACGTCGCCCACGTTCAGGTCCTTTTGCGTCACGTCGACCGGTCCGAACTTCTGAGTCAAGTACCCGGGTTTCTCAATCAAGAGCGTGTAGATACCGTCCTTGAGGCCCCGCAGCCAGAAGTCGCCGTAGCTGTCGCTGGTCGCCTTTGTCTTCTCGCCGGTCACATTGTTGGTTGCCGTGACGGTCGCGCCCTCGGCGCACAGATCGGCTTCCTGGTCGAACAACGCTCCCGCGATGAACCTCTTTGGCAGGCCGATGTAGTATACGCGCGGCTTCACGTGCGCGAGCGCGGGTTTGAGCGGTTCTGCCTTGGCGATGAGGTCTTTGATCTTGGCATCATCCTCGTCGCCGAAGGTGAAGGCACCTGTCGGGCAGGCGTCCGCACACCGTGGCTCGCTCCAGCCGTCGTCGAGCAAGTGAGCGCAGAACGTGCACTTCTGGGCGATGTTGAGAGAGTCGTTGAAGTAGATGACGTTCTCGTACGGGCAAGCCGCGATGCACATCTGGTTTCCACGGCACTTGTCGGGATCGATGATCACGATGCCGTCTGAGCGCTTGTAGATAGCGTTCGCGTTGCAGGCAGTCATGCACGGGGCATCGTCACAGTGCTGGCAGATGCTGTGCTCGTAGGTGATCATTACCTTCGGAACCTGGCCACGCACATTGTCGTAGACCTTGTTCCAGAACTGGCCGGTATCGGGCTGTGGTTTGGCGATCGGCGACCAATCGTTGGCCACATGCTCGTCCTTGCAGGCCACTTGGCAGTTGTAGCAGCCGTTGCAGATGTCGTAGTTGATAACGAGTACCTTGCCCATCAGTCACCCTCCCCCATGATGCAAGCCTCCAAACCCGGACCGGCGCAGGGATGGAAAGGCCTCTCAAAGGCACCCGGGTACTTCTTCTTGAGTGCTTCCAAATCGGTCTTCTCGACTTCCGCCAGGAAGCCGCTGACCGCGTGCCCCACCGCGTTCTTCGACGTGGTATGACGCGGGACGATGGTGTTGATCGCGCCGCCACGGTCGATCACGCCGGGCTCGATGGGATCCCACTTGGCCCCATGGTCGATGTAGATGACCCCGGGCATGATGCGCTCGGTGATATAGGCCCCTCCGAGCACCGTGCCGCGGTCGTTGAAGATTGACACCACATCGCCGTGCTTGATCCCCCGTTTCTGGCAATCTGAGGGATGCAGCCAAACGGGCTGGTACTGGTACCCGTCGGGGCCGGTGATCTTGCAGGTTGCAATCTC
This sequence comes from Actinomycetota bacterium, assembly GCA_003157225.1. The sequence goes on from PMIZ01000276.1 coordinate 3,641, forward strand.
GCGCAGCCAGGTGATGTCCTCATGCTGCGAGTGGACACTCCACCGCGGGTGGTTGGAGCAGACGAGCATAGTGTACTTCTTCGACCGCTCGGTGCCGATGGTCTCCTCGTGGCTGATCCCTTGGGCCACCCACTTGGGCACCGCCGGCCGTTCGAGGTCGTACGGGAAGTTCTCGGCAAGACCGGTGGCCTCGAACTCGAGCAGGCCGGTCGGGGTGGTGAGAGGGTTGGCCTTGGGATCTTCGTAGAATCTCTGGAAGCCGGCAGGCTCGTTCTCCCAGCCCTCCGCCGTCGGGATCACCAGGTAGCCCTTCTCGTTGAGGTCTTCCCAACTGATGAGATCCGCACACCGGGAGGTCTCGTAGCCGTACTTGATCAGATCGGGGATTGACTTGCCGTGGGTGTATTCCTCCAGCAGGCCGAGCCGATCGGCCAACAGACAGACGATCTCGTAGTCGCTGTACGACTCGCCCAGGGGCTCGATACACTTGTGCTCGGGGAAGAGCAGGTTGTACTGGCCGCTGAAGATATCCCCGGCGATGTCGTCCTCTTCGAGCTTCGTGTTGACCGGGAGGATGATGTCGGCCAGCAGAGCGTCGTTCTCCAGCCAGGGGTGCTGCGCCCACATGAACTCGATG
>PMIZ01000298.1 GCA_003157225.1 Actinomycetota bacterium
CAAGGGCGGGAAAGGGCGCTCAGAAAGAGTGCGGCGTCCTCAGCCTCTAGGTCGTCGGCCAAGAGGCGCCCCCCGCCCGCGACGTTCATTCGCGCCCGCTGTTCCCGGGTCAGCAGTGACGGCCGGCTACGCCGACCAGGCAGTTCGCCTTCAACGAGGCCCAGGACGAAGACCACTTGGAATCGGCGTGCCCGGGCGCGTTGCAAACTGATGACCCGCACGACGTCTTCTTCCCCGGCGCCGCCCAGGGAAACCGGCACCCGCCTCAATAGGGGCAGGATCCTCTCCCAGCCGACCGCGCCGATTCCACGGCTATCGGCCATCTGGCCGATAGCCTGGGTCACCGCGCCGAAGGCCTTCACGTCCTCCTCGGTCTCGCGACTCTCGATCGTCGCGCCGCCAAGCGAAGCGGCGAGTAGGGACCGGGCGAGCGCATGGAGAGGCGTCAGGTCCGGCGACGCGTGTCCGTCTGTGCTTCGAGCCACGAGGGTTTCCACCCCCTCGAGAACCTCGCGTGATTCGCCTCCGGCAAGGCCGGTCAACTCGGCCACGCCGGGCGAGCCAAGCCGCCGGAAGGCGAGCTCCAGGTCGGCCGAGCGGTCACGTGGCATGCCGCTGAAGGGGCTGCGGAAATACGCCAGGAGCGGCTCGCTCTCGCCGGTCACGAACGCACGCAAGATATTGAGAAAAGCATCCCCCAGGCCGGTCTCGGACAGCTCCACCTGCCCCTCGACTCGGGACGGGATGTCGCAGGACTCGAATGCGTCGGACAGCAATCGCCGCCATGCCCCCACGTCACGTACGACCACCCCCACAGAGCCGGGCGCGATCCCTTCTTTGAGAAGAGCGGCTATCTCCTGAGCGGCGAGCTCCGCCTCGTTGCGCCTGCCTGACGCCAGCAGGAACCTGACCCCCGACGGACCGTCGACCGGGGGCGGTGGTGGGCCCGACGGCCGGTCGCGCATGAAGTTGCGCTCGAGAAAATACAGAGCGGGTGAAGCGAACGATGCCGGCTGAGGCTCCATCTCCACGATCCGCTCGGCAGCCCTCTCCCACTCCTGGAACTCGGAGTCCGAGGTCAGGTTGATCTCCCGGCCTCTCTCATAGGGCAGGGTGACCAACACCGGGGCTCCCGCGGCGATGGCATGGAGCAGCCGGCGCTGCCCAGGGGTGAACGACGTGAAGCCGTAGCAGATGACAGGCCGATCCCACGCGCCGGCCTGACCCCCGGGCTGTCTCCCGGACCGGACCCCGGCCTGCGCGCCGACACGCGCGGTCGCTTCGATAACGGCGCTGGGGCGGTCGGTAGCCCCCAGCTCAGCCCTGGCAGCGGCGTAGGCCGGGAGAAGCCTCCCGAGATCATCGGCCAGTGTCTTCCCCGACGCTCGCGCATCACGCCAGCGTTTGAGCGCTTTCTCTAGCTGCTCTGGATGCTCACCGCTTTCCTCGAGTTCTAGGAGGAGACCGCCGAGAGCCGACNNCCAGGGAGGGCACAGGTATCTCTTGCAGGAGCCGCTGCAAGACGATCTCCCTCTGAAACCCGCTGAAGTAGTGGGGGCGGCTGCCCAACACGAGGGCCACGAGCCCCTCGAAAGTGACTGCAGGACTCTGTGCGATCAGCACCCCCGCCCGGCGGACCATCTCGAGGTTGAGATTCACGGTGTCCGGCCCGGTAGGCACGACAAAGACGGGTCGGCGCGACAGCCGCTCCTGCCACCAGCGGAGAGCCAGGCCCATCTTGCCCGAGTTCGCCGGACCCAGCACGAGCGTCAAGCCATGGTCCCGGTCCCCAGGCAAACACTCGAGGCCCGGAAGCGCGTATTGTCCGTTGGCGATCGAGGATGTCATGTCAGTCATTGTAGAGGGCAGAGCGGACAGACCGTGACTCTCGCCGAACTAGTGCGCTAGTCTTAGAGCATGGGCCGTGACGAAGACAAGCTGATCCGCCAACTCTCCCTCCTTTCGTTCCTATTGAGCCTGCCTCGCGCGGTTGGAGCGCGGGAGATCCAGGATTCGGTGGAAGGCTACTTCGACATGAGCGACGAGACCTTCAACCGCCGTTTCTACGGCGATCGTGAGGATCTCAGGAAGATCGGGATCGTCGTGCAGGTGGCCGGTGGCGACGATTCGGGGGAGAGCCAAACGTACTACCTGCCCCAGGAGGACTACTACCTGCCGGGGCTCGATTTCTCCGGCGAGGAGCTCCGCGCCCTGGCTCTGGCGCTTGCCGTGCTGGAAGGGAGGTTCGCCTACGCGCGTCCGCTGCGCCTCGCTCTCACAGCCATCTCTCGGGGTCAGCCGGATCCCGTCCCGGATGAGCTAGACCGGTTGCCGATAGCCCTCGCACCCGACGAGGATGCCCGCAAGGCCGGGAGACAACTGGCCCGACTGCAGGACGCCGTTTCCCGGGGCAAGACCGTGAGTTTCCCATACCCCTCCTCTTCCGGGGAAGGGTCGGAGGAGCGGGTGCTCGACCCCTACAGCATGTTCCTCATCCAGGGACACTGGTACGTCGTGGGGTTCGAACACCTGCGGGGGGGCATCAGGACCTTTCGCGTAGCGCGCACACCTGGCCCAGTCCGCTTCCGTACGGAGAAGCCGCGGGATTTCTCCGTCCCTCCCGAATACGACCCGAGCGAGTATCGAGCTCGGCCCCCCTGGCTGATCGGGCGGCCCGTGGGCACCGCGGTCGTGGAAGTGGAAGACGACCTGGCTTGGTGGGTCGGCCGGTTGCAGCCCCACGTGCAGGTGCTGGAGCGGGACGAGACGGCCTGCGCGCGCTTCGCCATCCCTTATGCCGACGAGGCCGTCCTCCTCGCGTGGATCGTTGGATTGGGCAGCCGAGGGAGGCTGCTTGGGCCGAGCGAGCTAAGGGAGCAGCTTCGCCGGCGGCTGGTCGAGGTGAGTGCTCTGCACGAAGGACCGCCTCCAGCCGAGGATCTATCGTTCGCCCAGAAGCCTGGCACCCCCGGCCGTACGACGAAGAGTGGCTCCGCCGAGGACGGCCCCATCGTGACCGAACGTTT
>PMIZ01000296.1 GCA_003157225.1 Actinomycetota bacterium
CCGCCCCCAGGCTACGCCGACGCCCCAGAGTGCGCCCTGGCCCATGCTGGGTCGCCGTTGGCCGTCGAGGCGACCGCCACGTGCGGCGCGGTTCGGACGCAACTGGAGGATATGGACCTGAGCGCCGCACTCGAGACAATCTGGGTCTTCGTGCGCCGCCTCAACCGCTACGTGGAAGAACGGGCGCCCTGGAAGCAGGCCAAGGAAGAAGCCGCGGCCGCCGCGGGCGCGGCCGGCGGCCCGGCGGGGGCTCCCACACAGGGGAATGGGTCTCCGGGCGCCGCCAGCACAGCGCTCGACGCCACGCTGTGGGACCTCGCCGAAGGCCTGCGTCTGCTGTCGGTGCTTCTTCATCCGTTCATCCCGCGAACCGCGGACGCCATCCGCGAAAGGCTTGGCCTCGACCCGGGCGTCGCCGGCTGGGACGAGGCCCGCTGGGGTCTATTGCCGGGCGGTCTGACGGTGATTCCCGGCTCTCCGCTCTTTCCGCGCATCGAGGACTGACGCCATGAGCGGGGCACCCGAGTCCCGAATGCGATCATGCTGATCGACTCGCACACCCACCTTGATCACTGCAAGGATGATGCCGCCACGCTGGTGAACGACGCCTGGAAGGCTGGTGTCGGACTCATCATCCAATCGGGCATCGATCTCGAGCGGTCCCGTCACAGCGTGAGGCTCGCGGAGCGTTTCCCCGAGGTCTTCGCCACCGTCGGGTTCCACCCCGAGGAGGCCGGCCTGGTTACCGACGAGACGATGGCCGACATCGAGGAGTTGGCGACGAACCCCCGGGTGGTGGCGATAGGGGAGACCGGACTCGACTTCTACCACGACAACTGGCCGCATGACGTGCAGGAGAGAGTGTTCCTTCGCCACCTCGACCTGGCGCGCCGGCTGGCATTGCCGGTGGTCATCCACACCCGCGACGCGGCCGATCCGACACTGTCGCTCCTTGCGGAGCATGCCGCCGGCCTCACCGTGATCCTCCACTGCTTCTCGCTGCCCGACCGGTTGGACGAGGTCATCGACCACGGCTACTACGTGAGCTTCGCTGGGAACGTGACCTACAACAAAGCCACCGACCTCCAGTCCGCGGCAGCGAACCTCCCCGACCACCTGCTGTTGCTTGAGACCGACGCGCCCTGGCTGGCGCCGGCGCCGTTGCGCGGGCGTCCGAACCAGCCGGCCCTGGTGGCGCATACGTACCGCTTCGTGGCCGGCCTTCGGCAGATAGGCGTAGAACAGTTGGAGACCCGGGTGGAACTCAACGCCCGGCGCGCGTTCCCGCGATTGGCGGCACGTCCCGGGGCTCCCGGATGAGGACCCCGGCGGGCGACCCGGATGGCGCTCGGCCCGAGTCGGGCCTCCGTCAGGTGTCCCTGGCCCGTCTCAAGGAATTCGGCGTGGTCCCTAAGCGCGACTTGGGACAGAACTTCCTCATCGACGACAACATCCTCTCCGTGATCCTCGCTCAACTCGACTGTCATCCCGACGATGTCGTGTTGGAGGTCGGGGCAGGGTTGGGGGTGCTCACTTCGGCGCTGGCCCGAGCGGCCGCCCACGTCCAAGCCTTTGAGATAGATAGGAGCCTGGAAGGGCCGCTCCAGGCCACCCTGCTTGACGACCCGAAGGTGTCGCTCCACTTCGAAGACGTCCTGAGATCCCCGTTGGAGAAGCTGGACCCGATGGCGACCCTGTGCGCAAGCAACTTGCCGTACTCGGTGGCGGGGCCTTTCGTCATCGAGTCGCTCCAGAGGTTGCCGAGCGTCCGCCGGTACTGCCTCATGGTCCAGCGCGAGGTGGCGGAGCGCATGGCGGCGAGCCCGGGCACCAAGGCCTACGGGGTGCTTTCGGTGTGGGTGGGGCTGTATGCCGAGGTCGTGCGCACCCGCCCGCTCGCCCGGTCGATCTTCCATCCCCAACCTCACGTGGATTCGAGCCTGATCGTCTTCGACCGGCTCCCGGCGGACCGGCTTCCGTCGGCGGACCCCTCACGGCTGCGCGCCGTCATCCAGGCGGCCTTCGGCCAGCGCCGCAAGACCCTTGTGAACGCGCTTGGCGCCGGTCTGGGGTTGTCGAGGAACGACGCCATCGCTCTGGTCCAGGGGCTCGGTCTTCCGGCCGACGTGCGAGCGGAACGGCTGGCTCCCGGCCAGTTCGCGCAACTGACGGACTTGGTGGCGCTCAAGTAGGAACCTTGCCGTGCCGATTCTAAAGTGGGACCCACTGCACGGGAGGTGAATCATGCTAGCTGGATCCACCCGCAAGCCCCGCTGCGTTGGCGCGCTGGCTACGTATCTCAACGCGGGGCTCTGGGGATCTCGTTTCATCGGCGATTGCGAAGTCAGCACCAACGGCGAAAGGGTGTGGGTCAAGGGCTATCGCGTGCCGGCGTGGGTGTCCATCGTACGGGCGATCAGCTTTGTGGCCTTTCTTCCCGTTGGGTTCTACACCGGGATCATGTTCGGGCAGACGCTCGTCGGGCACTGGGGATATCCCCCGTACTACTACCTGATATCCACGCTCCTGACGTTTCTACTCGTAGTGCTCGGTCTGTGGGGCGCGGGAATCTGGGCCGAGGGCCTCGGATCGTTCGAGTCGGTGTCCTGGCCTGTGGAGCAAGGGCGCGCGCTCAACCAGACCGTCGTCGGGGGCACCAGAGGGAGGTCGATCTGGTTGACCGTGAACCGGCTGGTCAGCGTGAACGACCTGGTGCAGTTGCAGATTCCCGTCGGGCCCGGGGGCAAGCCGAGGCGGCTTGTGCTGAAGGCGAGCGATGCGGAGGCTGGATCCCTCAAGATGGTACTGGCGGGCGTCTACTACGGCCAAACGCAAGCGGAGTCGTTCGACTCCTCGAGCATCTGGCACGATCCCTGGGCCGGGAGCCGCAACTAGCGCGGGCGGCGCGGGCTGTGCGGGCGGACAGCGCGGGGGTATGCTGACCTCATGGGAGCGTCACCTGCGCTAGGAGGCCTCATGAGCAAGGTCTTCGCCGTCAATGGCAGCCCCCGCGTGGCGCGGGGCAGTACCGCGATGATCCTTGATTCGTTCTTGCACGGCTTGGAGAAAGCGGGAGCCGAGGTCGAAACGGTCTACGCGAGCCGGCTAAAGCCCAAACCCTGCGACTGCGGCGAGATGCGCTGCTGGTTCAAGCACCCCGGAGAGTGCTATCGCGACGACATGCGGGAGCTCTACCCACGTCTCGAGCAAGCCGACATCCTGGTTCTGGCCACGCCTGTATACGTGCCGTTGCCCGGCGATTTCCAACATTTTCTCAACCGGCTCTCTCCCCTCATCGAACCGGTGTTGACAACACACCGAGGCCGCACGCGCGCTCGCTTCCGGGATGAAGTCGCGATCAGGAAGGTCGTGGCGGTGGTCGTCGGAGGCTGGTGGGAGAAGGAGAACCTCGATCCCGTGGTGCGCATCGTGCGCGAGCTGGCGGAGAACGCCGGCGCGGAATTCGCGGGTGCGGTGCTTCGTCCGCACGCGGAGGTGATGCGGCGGGAAGGACAGGTCACCGAGGATGGCCAGCAAGTCTTGGGTGAGGTCGAAAAGGCGGGGTGGGAACTGATCCGGAACGGGGTAATGGACGGACCGACACTGGATGCCATAGGCAGGCCGCTGATCTCGCGGGCCACCTACAATAAGTGGTTCAGTCAGTCAGCCTCTACTGCTTCTGAAGATTCGGCCGATTAGTATTGTTGGACCTGGGCGCGGGTGCGCCCCAGGCGATGGCGTGGGCGACGCAAGGCCAGAAGCCACGAGAGCACGATCCCGCGACGCGCGACCACAGAGGAAGGTAGAGAATGCAGGTGACCAAGCAGACCCCGGGCAAGGTGAACCTGTGCTTGCTGGTGGGGCCAAAGGATGATTCGGGCTCGCACGAGATCTTCACGGTCTTCGTCCCAGTGAATGTTTACGACTCGCTGGAGTTCGCCCTCGAGGCGCGCCCGGAGGCGGACAGACCGGGACATCTGACAGTTGAGTGCAAGACCGCGGCGGGGGAGGCCAACCTCGCCACGCAGGCGCTGCGAGCGCTGGAGCGGCACACCCGGTGGGCGTTCGACGGCAGAGTGGTGATACACAAGGCGATCCCCGTGGGTGCCGGCATGGGCGGCGGCAGCAGCGACGCGGCCGCGGCCTTGCTGGCCGGTGTCGAGGCACTCGCCGAAGCTGGCGGACCTGACGTGGAGTGGCCGGAGTTGGTGGCTTTGGCCCGAGAGGTCGGGGCCGACGTGGCCTTCTTTCTCGACCCAGTACCGTCGATAGGCCGTGGGATCGGTGAGCTGCTCGAGCCTCTGGACGTGCCCGAACTTCCGCTGGTACTCGTGTTCTTCGAGAGGATGCTCTCCACCACCCGCGTCTATCGCACGTTCGACACTCTGCAGCCGGCCGAGAGCAAAGCGGTGTTCGATTTTCGCTCGGGGCAGGCCGAGAAGCGCTGGCGTCAGGTAGAGGAAGTCTCGCAGGTGGCGCGCCTGCTCGAGAACGATCTGGAAGTGGCAAGTTTCGGTCTCATCCCGTCGCTGGTGACCGACCGGGAGGTACTGGCGAGAGAGGGCGCGATGGCCGCGCTGGTGAGCGGCTCCGGTCCAACGCTCTTCGGTGTGTGCGAGACGGTGGCCAAGGCGGAGGAACTACAGGCAAGGATGGCGATCCGGGGCTTCAGTGCCACGGTGGCCGCTATCGCCCACTGAGTCGAGTGGCGGCCCCTCGGAGTGAAGGACGCCTCCTTGACACCCCTTCAGACGGCCGCCTATACTTCCAGCGCTTTCGGGCTCGACCGATGAGCCGGAAGCGTTGGGGCGTAGCCAAGTGGTAAGGCAGCGGGTTTTGGTCCCGCGATTCGTAGGTTCGAATCCTGCCGCCCCAGCCTCCCTTTTCTGTTCCACGGATCCACCGGAGTGCGGTCAAGAGTGACGTCTCACATCGCCACCGTCGTCGTGCTGGCCGCCGGCCAGGGAAAACGCATGCACTCCCCGCTACCCAAGGTCCTTCATACCGTCTACGGCCGTCCGATGCTCCTCTGGGTGCTCGACGCGGCTCGGGCAGTACAGCCGGAGCGGATGGTGGTGGTGCTGGGGCACGGCAGCGAGCAAGTCCTGTCCCACCTGCCGACTGACTGTGTCGTGGCCCTCCAGGAACGCCAACTGGGGACTGGACACGCCGTCCTGGCCGCCGCCGACCGGCTTCTCCCTGGGCCGATGCTCGTGCTGCCGGGCGACACGCCGCTGGTGACCGGCGACGCGCTCCTCGCCCTGGTGCGCGACCATGCCGAGTCCGGCGCGGTCGCCACCGTCCTCAGCATGGACCTCGACGATCCCAGCGGCTACGGGAGGGTGGTGCGCGGGGCCGACGGCGACGTGCTCCGCATAGTCGAGCACAGGGACGCGACCGCGGTGGAACTCGCCATCCGCGAAGTCAACAGCGGCATGTACGTGCTGCCCGTGCCGGAGACGCTTGAGGTGCTCGCGCGGGTGGGCAGCGACAACGACCAACAGGAGATCTACCTCACCGACGTGGTCGCCGCGCTGCGGGCGAGGGGAGAGAGGGTGTGCGCCTCCAAGGTGGCCGACCCCTCGTTGGTGCTCGGGGTGAACTCCGGGGAGGAACTGGCCCAGGTGGAGGCTCTCATGGCTCGGCGCACGGGACAACCCTACACTGAGCGGGTTGACGGGCCGACCGGCGAACGGGCGCGCGGCGGTCAACAGTGATACCTTACGAGGTGGAGCGACAGGACAAGGAGGAGCCTGGCATGGGTGAGCGGGAAGGGAGACGTTGCCATCGGATGAAGCCCGAACGTTCGCTGATGGTCTTTTCGGGCAGAGGCAATCCCGAACTCAGCCACGCCGTGGCCAACAAGCTTGGCATCGAACTGGGGCGGGTGGACATCAAGACCTTCGCCAACGGAGAGATCTACGTCAAGTACGGCGAGAGCATCCGCGGAGCCGACGTCTTCATCATCCAACCCACCTGCCGGCCGGTGAACGACAACATGATGGAGTTGCTCATCATGGCCCAGGCGGCCAAGCTTGCGTCGGCACACCGTGTCACCGCCGTCGTGCCCTGGATGGGTTATTCGCGCCAGGACAAGAAGAGCTGCCCGCGCGAGCCCATCACTGCCCGTCTGGTGGCCGACATCATCCAGGCCGCCGGAGTCGACCGCGTAGTCACCATGGACCTTCATGCCGGGCAGTTGCAGGGCTTCTTCAGCGTGCCGGTCGATCACATGACCGCTCTCTCCATGATCGCCGACTACTTCAAACTGAAGGGGCTGGAGGACATGGTGGTGGTCTCCCCCGATGCCGGCGGCATGAAGACGGCCAAGAGGATGGCCGATCGTTTGAACTGCTCGCTCGCCGTTCTCACGAAACTGCGACCCGAGCACAACGTGTCGCGGATCATGCACGTCATCGGCGAGGTNNGAGAAAGGCGCAAGAGAGGTCTACGCCGCCTGCAGTCATCCGGTGCTCTCCCCACCCGCGTACGAGCGCATCGGTGCCTCGGTGATCAAGGAAGTAGTGGTCACCGACACCATCCCCCTGGTAGAAGGGGCCGACCGGAGCAAGATTGTGGTACTATCCACCGCCGGTATCCTGGCGGATACCATCCGGAACGTGTTCACCGATGAGTCGGTGAGCGAACTATTCCAGGGAGAGAATCAGCTCTTCTGAGAGCTGACGTTCGAGGAGACACGCATGGACACCATCACACTGTCGGTTCACGAGCGCGAGGAGACTGGCAACGGTCCGGCCCGGCGGCTGCGGGCGCAAGGACTCATCCCGGCCATCACCTACGGCAAAGGCAAGACGCCCACCGCCATCGCGTTGGACCTGGAGGAGTTGAAGGCGGCGTGGACCCACGGCCATAACGTGGTCCTCGAGCTCGATTTCGGCAAGCCCGCAAAAGGTGCGAAGAGCGCTGCCAAGACCAAGGCGAAGGGCACCCGCTACGCGGTGATCAAAGAGATCCAGTTTCATCCGACCAATCGCCGCGTTCTTCACGTGGATCTCCACGAGGTCGACCTCGCTGTGGAAATCGAAGCCGAGGTCGCCATCGAGGGCTTCGGGACGCCCGCCGGCTTGATCGACGGTGGCGTCATCGACTGGGAACGTCGTGAAGTCACCGTGCGGGCGCTGCCCTCCGACGTCCCCGCCATGCTCGAACTGGACCTCAGCGGGCTCGTCATTGGGCATCACCTGTCCGTGTCGGCACTCAAAGCCCCGAAGGGTGTGACCATCGTCGACGATCCCGAGACTATGCTTGTCGCTCTCGTGCCTCCGCGGGTGGAGCAGGCTGCTCCCGAGGCTGCTGCCGAAGAGGTAGAACCTGAAGTCGTCGGCAGTCAGAAGAGCGAGGAGTAGCTCCGAACCCGGAGCTGACCCCGACCCGGTCTACCTGATCGTCGGCCTGGGCAACCCTGGGCCGGAGTATCAGCACCATCGCCACAACGCGGGCGTCATGGTCGCCGAGGAACTGCGGCGTCGTCATGACTTGCCCCGGCCCCGCTCCAAGTACCAGGGGCTGGCTACGGAAGGCAGGATATGCGGCGCGCGGGTGGTGCTACTGTGCCCCCAGACCTTCATGAATTCGTCGGGCACGTCGGTGGGCGACGCAGCTCGAAAGCTCAAGATCCAGGTAGGGGACATGCTGATCATCCACGATGAAGTCGAGCTTCCCTTTGGGGAGGTGCGCCTGAAGGAAGGCCAAGGTCTCGGCGGTCACAACGGCCTGCGCAGCCTGGAACAGGTCTTGGTGTCCCGCGACTTCTGGCGGCTTCGTGTGGGGGTGGGGCGGCCGAAACGCTTGGGTGCACCGCTGATCGACCACGTGCTGGCGCCCTTCAACGAGCCGCACGAAGAAGTGCAGGACATGATCAAACGGGCCGCCGACCTCGCCGACGAGTGGCTCGCCGCGCGGGGCGGCTCATGCCCCGTCTGACCGATCTTCTCAGCGGCTACGAGCCGTTCGAGCGAGTGCTCACGGAGGCGGAGCGGCTATTGGTACCACGCTCAGCCCGCCCCGGTGCTGGCACGACCGAAGCGAGCCTCGATGTCACCATTCCCGCCTTCGCTCACCCATTCGTCGCCTCCGCTCTGCTACTGGGCCGCGGTTGGCGCGCGCGGCCCGTCCTCGTCGTCGCGCCCAATCAGGAGGCGGCCGAAGAGCTGGAGCACGAACTGAGCCTCTACTGCCCCGATCGACCCGTGACCTACCTGCCGCCGCGCGGCGTCTGGTACGGCTCGGAGGGAGAGGTGAAGCCGAGAGTGGCCGGGCGGCGCGCTCGAGCGGTGGCGGCGCTCGGGGGGGGATCGTCCAAGATAGGCGCGCCAGTGACGGTGGTCGAGTCTACCACGCTCATGGAGGGCGTCATCCTGCCCGCGGCAAAGCCTCTGCTCGTCGCCGTCGGCGAGCGGCAGGACTTCGAGAGCGTCACCCGACAGCTCGTCCAGCTGGGATACGTCCGGGTGGACCAGGTGGAGGACGCGGGCCAGTTCTCCGTGCGGGGCGGGCTCATCGATGTCTTCCCCGCCACGGAGCCCTACCCGGTGCGCATCGAGTTCTGGGGCGACGATGTGGAGAGCTTGAGGAACTTCTCGGTCTACTCACAACGCTCGCTGGGGGCACGCGAGAGCGTGCGGCTGTACGCGGCGGCTGAGGAACCGGGGGCGCTGCCGGTGACCATCGCCTCCCTGCTTGCCGAGGACACCTGCATCATACGCACCGACTCCGCCAAGGCGGCGGCGCGCGTCGAGGCCTTCCAGAGCGACCTGGCCGATGTCCTCGGCGACGGAGAGCGGACGGACGGTCCATACTCCACCTGGCGCCACGTGGAGATCGACCTGGCTCGCTTCCCACGCGTGACGCTCAGCGGGCTGCTGAGGGATGACCCCTCGCCACTGGTCATCCGCGCCACCAGCGCCGAGATGCCCGTGATCAATCTCCCCGAAGCCGAGGGAGCCATACAGCGATTGGTGGATGACGGGTACCGGGTGGTGATCGCCTTTGAGCAGCGGGCCGAGGCTGAGCGGGCAGCCTATGTGTTTCGCCGGATCACCGGGACTCTGGTCGCGGGCGGCGACGTCGACGCCAAACCCGGCGTCTCCTTCCTTCCGATGCCGCACCGCCGGCACTTCATGATGCCCGAGCTGAAGCTCGCTCTACTTACGGACGCCCTGGTCTTCCCGCGGCGCCACAAGGCGGCCCCGGTCCGCCGTCCGCTCGCCGGTATCGAGCTTTCCAGCTTCCGCGACCTCCGCAAGGGTGACTACGTAGTGCACGAAGACCACGGGGTCGGCCGCTTCGAGGGCATCTCCACCAAGACGGTCGCCGGGGTCACCCGCGACTACTTGGACCTTGCTTTTCGCGACAAAGACATGCTGTACGTGCCGCACGACCAAATCGCCAAGGTCATGCGCTATGTGGGGGCCGGCGGCACCGCCCCGGCCCTTTCCAAGTTGGGCGGTAGAGCCTGGGAACACGTCAAGAGCCGGGTCCGCACGGCCGCCCGCGAGGTCGCCGGAGAGCTGTTGCACCTCTACGCGCTGAGACAAGCCACCAAAGGCTACAAATACCCCGAAGACGGGGAGTGGCAGGTGCGCTTCGAGAAGGCGTTCCCCTACGAGGAGACCGAGGACCAACTACGGGCAATCGACGCGACGAAGGACGACATGGAATCCGAGCAGCCCATGGACCGCCTGCTTTGCGGCGACGTGGGCTATGGCAAGACCGAGGTGGCGTTGCGCGCTGCCTTCAAGGCCACTCTCGATGGCAAGCAAGTGATGATGCTGGTGCCGACCACCATCCTGGCTCAACAGCACTACGGCACCTTCCGCGAGCGGTTCGCGGAGTTCCCCGTCAAGGTGGAGATGATCTCGCGCTTTCGCTCGTCGGCGGAGCAGAAACACATCCTCAAGGAGTTCGCGGCCGGCCGGGTGGATGTGCTCGTCGGTACCCACCGGCTACTCTCCCAGGACGTCGCTCCGAAGGACCTGGGCCTGGTGATAGTGGACGAGGAGCAGCGGTTCGGCGTGGCGCAGAAGGAAGCGCTTCGCAAACTCAAGGTGAGGGTGGACGTTCTCACGCTCACCGCGACGCCCATCCCGCGCAC
>PMIZ01000521.1 GCA_003157225.1 Actinomycetota bacterium
CGGCGCGACCACCACCGCCGGCGCCACCACTACGGTGAGTGCAGCCGCCGCAACGGAGACCCTCAAGGTCGGGGCCATCCTATCTCTGACCGACTGGTACTCGGCGGTGGACGCGGCCGACAAGGTGGACCTCGAATACGTCGCCAAGATGATCAACGACGATGGCGGTATCAAAGTCCAGGGCAAGGGCTACGCGGTGGAGTTGGTCATAGAGGACGGCAAGAGCACGCTCGACGGGAACACCGCCGCCGCCACAAAGCTCGTTCTTGATGACAAGCTGCAGTTCGTAGTCGGTCCAGGAGCGTTCTTCAACGAGGCTACCACGCCGATCTTCGAGCAGAACAAAGTCCTGCACGTCGCGAACTATAACGGCCTCAACCCTGCTGAGATGAACAAGGATACCTCGTACGCGTTCCTCGGTCTCGACCCGATCACGCAGCAGTCGGCCACGCTGAAGTCGCTCAAGCAGTACTATCCCGACACCAAGAACGTCTGCCTGGCCACCGAAGACGCGACCTACCCCGGCTTTCAGAAGGGCTTTGCGGACCTCGTGGCCAGGACCGGCATCACCCTCTCGGGCGATCCGGTGCTGTTCTCCACCAGCGCCGAGGACTACAACCCCATCGCCTCCAAGATAAAGGCCCAGAACCCCTCCGCCGTGTGGATGGCCATCGGCATCGACCCATCCTTCTTCGGTATCGTCAAGGGGCTGCGTACCCTGGGCTACACGGGGCCCATCGCCTTCCCGGTCGACGTTCCGTCGGTGGTCGGCGCTCTTGCCAATGCAGCGACCGGCATCGTCGGCATCCTGAGCAAGCAGGTCGAAGACCCGTACATTGCGGCGCCGATGAAGGCGCTCTTGGAGATGGGTGACACGAAACGGCACGTGTTCGGCTTGTCCCCGAACTCACTCTACATGCTGAGGTATGCGATCGAGGCCGCCAATAGTCTGGATCCGACCGCGGTCAGGGACAAGTGGTCGACGATGACCAGCATCCCGACGCTCTACGGTGACGGATTCCCGAGTGGGAACAAGCTGTACGGTCTGCCGAACCATGCTTGGGCCTATCCGGTCCCCGTGTGCCTCATCAACAACGCGAAAGCCGAGTACAAGCCCTGGATCCTTCCGGACGTGACCCCGTAGTGGGGCACAGTTAGCTGATACGTCAAGACGAGCCGGCTGGTGTGGTCAGTACGCGTGCGTCCGACCAGCTCTGCACCAGCCGGCTCCCTGCTGCAAAAAGAAACGATAGGTTGGTTAGCGTGGACACTGCCGTTCAGACACTCATCAACGTGGTCCTGCTCGCCGTGGTCTACATCCTCATGGGCATGGGCTTCGCGTTCATCCTCAACTTGCTCGGGATCTTCAACCTGGCCCACGGCGCCATCTTCATGTCTGCATCGTACGGCTGCTATCTGCTGGTGGTCAGGCTTCATCTGCCCGGATTCGCAGCCTTTCCCTTGACTGTTCTCGTGGCCGCCGCGATCGGAGTCCTTGTCGAGAGGTTTCTGTTCAGGCCCATGAAGGCCGACTTCAACCGCACCATGATGGTCTGTATAGCTCTGTCCACCATTATTGTCACCAGCTTCAATCTCACCCTCGGCACCAAGGTGCTTGCCATCCCCTCTTTCATCGAAGGCACGACGGGTGTCGGCCCGTACCGGGTTCAAAGCGACGCGATCCTGGCTTTCTGTCTTGGCATCGTGCTCCTCGTTGGGATCATCGTGTTCGTCGGTCACTCGCGCTGGGGAGCCCAGATGCAGGCAGTGACTCAGAATAGGGAAGGCGCTGCATTACAGGGCATACGATTCAGCCAGATCGCCGCCATCGCCTGCGCGGTGGGCTTTGGACTCGCGGCCGTGGCCGGCGTCTTCATGGGCACGCTGTACAACCTGACCCCGTTCATGGGCGACATCACGCTCATCAAAGTGCTGATGCTGGTGATCCTGGCTGGAGTGGGCAGTTTCAACGGCATCTTCTACGTTGGCGGCCTCCTGGGCGTGCTCTACGGGGCGCTACCCATGGTGCTGCGGGGGGGTTGGGTTGACGCGATAGCGTCGGTCATGGTGCTCGCACTACTTGTGATCAGACCCCAAGGATTCTTCGGCCATGAATAGCGCAAACAAAACCACCAGGACCCGACAATGGACCGGCATCGGCGGTGTGGGCCTCATCCTCGTCGTGCTGGCGCTGCTTCCTCTGCTGTTAGCGCACTCGTACTACATCCACATCTTGATCCTTGCGTTCATCTACGTCGTCGTTTCGAGCTCCTTCAGGACGATCTCGATATCGGGACAGTTCAATATCGCTCAAGGCGCCTATATGGGAATCGGCGGCTACGCTGCCGGGCTGTGCTCGGTCTGGCTCCACTGGTCGCCGTGGTTGACCATCCCCCTGGGAGCCGTGGCCGCTACCGTCGTCGGCAGCGTACTCGCTTTCCCGTTTGCACGTCTCCGGACGATTTACTACGCAATGGGCACACTTTTCCTGGGCTACGTTGTCATCAACATGTTCACGGTGGGCGGAAAGCTGACCGGCAGCAGCATCGGATTGGCCGGAGTGCACCCGTTGTTCTCCTCCAAGACCCAGTACTACTACGTGTTCCTGGGCTTCATGATCGTCAGCCTGGCCTGTTTGTACCGGTTCGAGTTCAGCCGTATAGGAACCACGCTGAAAGCCGTGGCGCAGTCTCACCAGGTGGCCGCGAGTGTCGGTATCAACGAACGGCGCGTCCGCATTCTGGCAGTTGCGTTCGGCAGTTTCTTCACCGGCCTCATGGGAGCGCTCTATTGCCACTATACGGGGGTCGCTTCGCCTGCCAGCTTCGGTTTGGCTGCGACGCTATGGATCATCATGTATGTTCTTGTGGGCGGAATAAACAGCTTCTGGGGCCCGTCGATCGGGATCGTGATCCTGATGATCGTCCCCGAGTTCTTCCGCGACCTCAAGGGTTATCTTCCGTACCTTTGGGCCGTCATTCTGCTGATCATCGCGTTCACGTTGCCCGACGGCATCGCCGGGTTGCCGAAACTGATCATGGGCCGGATCTCCAACCGCCGTGGCAAGGGGGAGGTGAAGGCCGATGCTTCTGGAGATTAGCGGATTGACGAAGAGATTCGGTGGACTGAAGGCAGTCAGTGACTTTGACATCGGCGTGGCCGAAGGCGAGATCGTGGGCCTCATCGGCCCGAACGGAGCCGGCAAGTCAACGGTCTTCAACCTCATCACCGGCGTCCTCCCTGTCACGAGCGGCACGGTCATGTTCCGGGACAAGGACATCACGCGTAGCCAGCCCGACCAGGTAGCGAAGCTTGGCATCGGTCGCACGTTCCAGCTCAACCCGTTGTTCCCTGACTTCACGGTGCTCCAGAATGTCACCTCATCGTTCCACCTCCACCCCCACTCGAGCTTGGTGGACATCTTCTTCAACACTCGCAAGTACCGGCGGAACGAGGCGTTCGTTCAAGAGAAGGCGCACGAGGTACTCGGCTTAGTCGGCCTGTCAAAGGTGGCCAACGAATTGGCGAAGAACCTCGCCCACGGGCACCAGAAGATGCTCGGAGTGGCGCGCGCCCTGGCGACAAAGCCCACGCTTCTGTTGCTGGACGAGCCGCTGGCCGGGATGAACCCATCGGAGATTCAGTACAGTCTGGACGCCATCCGCGGCATGCGCGACAGCGGGATCACCGTGCTCATCGTGGAGCACAACATGCAGATCCTCACCCTCTGCGACCGCGTGGTGGTCATCAGTTTCGGCGAGAAGATATGCGAAGGGTTGCCGAGCGAAGTGAGGGCGAATTCAGAGGTCATCTCCGCGTACTTTGGAGCTGACTATGTTTGCTGAGATGCGAGACATATCCGTTTACTACAACAAGTCCATGGCCGTCAAGGACGTCACCATCGAGGTCCCCGAGGCCGGAGTCGTGAGCATCATCGGCGCGAACGGCGCCGGCAAGAGCACCATCCTCAAAGCCCTGGTGGGTCTTGTACCCATCAAGGACGGCGAAATAGTGTTTGACGGCAAGAGCATCAGCGGCCTGGAAACCGCAGCGAGGGTCAAGAAGGGCATAGCTCTCGTTCCGGAGGGGCGGCAACTGTTCCCCTATCTGCCGGTCATGACCAACCTCAAGCTAGGAGCGACCCTACGTAGGGACAAAGCCGGCGTCGCCGAGTCCATGGAATACGTCTTCCAGCTCTTTCCCCGTCTCCGAGAACGGCTGAGGCAGAACGCCGGGACTCTGAGCGGTGGCGAGCAGCAGATGCTTGCCATTGGCAGGGGCCTTATGGCCGATCCGCGGCTGCTCTGCCTAGACGAGCCCTCTGTCGGTCTCGCGCCAATCGTGGTCGAGCAGGTGGGAGAAGCGATCAGGGACATCAACAAGCGCGGCATCAGCGTCCTTCTCGTGGAGCAAAACGCCAACTTGGCGCTTGGTGTCTGCCAGACCGGCTACGTGCTGGAAGTCGGCAGGGTGGTGCTCGCCGGCGACCGGGAGACCATCCGGTGCAGCGACATCGTGAAGAGGGCTTACCTGGGCGGATAGGGAGCGTCGAAGTGCCGCAGATGCAATTTCGCAGAATGGGTAAGTCGGGGCTCAGAGTCTCGGCTATTGCGCTCGGCACTCTCTGGTTCGGCTCGAAGGTGGACGAACCGACCGCGCTTCGGATAGTCGACCGGGCTCTTGATGCCGGCGTGAACTGCCTGGACACCGCGGACATCTACGGCAAGGACAGGTGGGACACCCCGGAGAGGGGGCCGTCCGAGGAGATCGTCGGTAGAGCCCTGAGAGGCCGGCGGGAGTCGCTAGTTCTGGCAACGAAGGTCGCCGCGGTCACCGGACCTGGCGCCAACGACAGAGGGCTCAACCGAAAACACGTGAGGCAGGGCCTGGAGGAAAGCCTGCGGCGGCTGCAGACAGACTACGTCGACATCTACTATCTGCACGAGCCGGACTACACGACTCCCCTCGAAGAATCGCTCGACACTCTGAACGATCTCGTGCGTGAGGGAAAGATCCTCTACGTCGGCCTGTCCAACTATTATGCATGGCAGGTCTGCAAAGCTCTGTGGCACACCGACAAGAAGAACCTCGCCGGCATCGACTGCATCCAGTTGGTCTACAACCTGGTCGCTCGCGATTGCGAGCTGGAGATGACCAAGCTGTGCGAGGCCGAGGGAGTGGGCATCAACGTGTGGGGCGCTCTGGCCGGCGGCATGCTTTCCGGGAAGTTCCTCGAATACGACCCCGGCAGGCCGCCTCCGGACGGGGTCAAGCCGTACCCGTCGACGTGGGACCCGAGGTACTTCGACGCGGTGAGCCGGCTGAAAGAGATCGCTGGCGAGAGGAGCCTTTCCCAGCTATCTCTCGCTTGGATGCTTCACAATCCGCTGGTGAGCTCCATCGTCTGCGGGGTCTCTTCGGTGGAGCAGCTCGAAGAGAATCTCGGCTCGCTCGATCTCCGGCTCAGCGCCGACGACCTGAAGGCCTGCGACGAGGTGTGGCGGACACTGCGGCCGGCGCCGACGATGTTCTACGCGCGGGGCTACGGAATCGATTTCGAATAGTGAGCTCCGCGTCATGTGGCGCGAAGAGAACCTACGTGAAGGGCAGTTGACACCATGTTGACAGTGACGGCCAAGGTGTGGATCCAGCCAGGCAAGAGCGAGGAATTCATCGCGGCCTACCGGCTGATGAAGCCGCAGGTCATGCAGGACCCCGGGGCAATCCTCTATGCACTTAACCGCTCGTTGGAGGACCCGAACCAGTTCATCTTCTGTGAGCAGTACGAGAGCGAAGAGGCTTTCGCCTATCACCTATCGACCGAGCATTTCAAGATTCTAGCAGGGACGATTGACCCCCTGATGTCAGCGCCCGGAGAGATCGGCAAGTGGGTGGAGGTCGTCTGATCGAGCGTGAGGCGCTGATCTCGGAGTTGCGCGCGACCGGCCTTCGAGAGAGGGGAGGCGCCGGTCTGCTCGTCGCGGAAAGATGGCAGGCCCTGCGCGACGCTCCGGGAGAGCAAAGGTACGCCGTATGCAACGCGGTCGATGGCGCCCCGCACGTGCCTACCGCGCGCTTCCTGCTTGGTAGCGACCCCGAGGCGGTAATCGAAGGGCTGCTCATTGCCGCACAGGCGATCGGGGCGACGCGCGGCGTCGTCGGCGTCAACGCGGGCCATTCCGAGGAGACCGCGCGACTCGAGCGGGCGATTGAGCAGGTGGGGCGGCGCTGGCGGCTGGAGGCGGGGGAGGCCGGAACGGCGCTACCCTGCGACCTGACGATCCTGGAGCTCCCCGGCTCGCTGGTCTCCGCCGAAGAAACGGCCATCATCCGAGCACTTGAGAGCAGACAGCCGCTACCCTACTTGCGGGACGACGGAGACGTTCGGGGCGTGCATGGCGCCCCCACGCTCGTGGAGACTGCGGAGACGCTCGCCGCCGTGGCAGCGGTCTTTCGAGAGGGCGCGGCCGCCCCGGAAGTGAGCACTGTAGTGATGACCGTCTCGGGCGACGTTTCGCGGCAGCGCACTTTTCGAGTGTCCCTGGGAGCGACCGTAGCCTCGGTGCTCGAGCAGGCAGAAGGCGCGGACCTCGGCGAGCTCCGCATCAAGGCCGTGCAGTTGGGCGGGCCCACCGGCAGGTTTGTCGCAGGCGACTGTCTCGACAAGCCGATCGCCTTCGGGGGCCCCGAGCAGCCGGACTCGGCCAGAGACCGCGGAGACATCGCGGGGGGCATCGAGGTCTTCGGTGGGGGCCGCTGCGCCGTTGAGATGGCCAGGGACGCTATCGCCTATCTGCACGAGGAATCGTGCGGCAAATGCGTCTTCTGCCGGGAAGGTACTCGCCAAGCGCTCGACATCCTGAACGACATCGTGGAGTGCCGCGCGGAGGCGGAACAGGTCGAGCTGTTGGTCGAGTTGGGCGAAGCGATGAAGACGGGCAGCATCTGCACGCTTGGCCGGAGGGCCTTCATACCCGTGTCGAGCGCCATGGCAGTGTTCGCCGAGGACTTCAAGTCTCACCTCGACGGCAAGTGCTGTTCCGGGCAGACCGCATGACCGAAGAGCCGACTGTGACGCTCACCGTCGACGGTCGCGAGGTTGCGGCGCCTTCGGGCGTGAGCGTCCTCGACGCCGCCCTCGAGGCGGGCATCTATGTGCCTCACCTTTGCCATCACCCGGACCTGCCGCCCGGCGGCGTCTGCCGGCTCTGCGTGGTCGAGATCGCGGGCACCGATGGGGTGGTCGCCTCGTGCAGCACGCCGGTGACCGCGGGCATGTCGGTCCGCACCCAGTCGGACGAGATCTCCCGTCTGCGGCGCCTGGCCATGGAGCTGCTCCTGGTCGGGCACCCACCCGAGTGCGGCACCTGCCAGAAGTACCTCAACTGCGAGCTTCAGTCCCTCAAGCAGTACCTGGGGGTCGAGGAACTGCGCGTGAAGAGGCGTCCGAAGCTGCTGCCCGTGAACGACGGCAATCCGCTCTTTGTCTACGACCCCAACAAGTGCGTGCTCTGCGGGCGCTGCGTCCGCGCCTGCTGCGAGCTGCGTGAAGTCGGTGTGCTCTCCTACCAGAAGCGGGGCAGCGAGTCATACATATATACCGTCGCGGGCGGACCGCTGGCCGAATCTGGCTGCCGCTTCTGCGGGGCCTGCGCCGAGGTGTGCCCGACGGGCGCGATCCAGGACAAAGAGGACCTGATGAGGGACCAGAATCGCAAGGCGACGTTGGTCCCCTGCAAGAGCTCGTGCCCCGCCGAGATCGATGTGCCCCGGTACGTTCGGTCGGTGAAGGAGGGCGACTACTCCGCGGCTGTGGCCGTGATCCGCGAGAAGGTTCCGTTCCCCGGGGTGCTCGGCTACATCTGCGACCATCCGTGCGAGGACGAGTGCCGCAGAGGTGAGATCAACCAGTCGGTGTCCATCCGGGAGCTCAAGCGCTTCGCGGCCGAACACGACCGGGAAGAGGCCTGGAAACAGAGGGTCGCGCCTGCTTCTTCCACCGACAAGCGCGTGGCCGTCATTGGCTCAGGACCGGCGGGCTTGACCGCGGCCTACTGTCTGCGCCTGCAGGGCCACGAGGTGACTGTCTTCGAGGCGCTCCCCGAAGCGGGAGGCATGCTGCGCTACGGCGTGCCCGAATACCGGCTGCCGCGCCGGGTTCTGGACGCTGAGATCAAGGACATAGAAGAGACGGGCGTCGCCATCAAGACCGGCGCCTGGGTCGAGACGCTCGATCAGCTCTTCCAAGAGGGATACGACGCGGTCCTGGTCGCGGTTGGCGCTCACAAAGGCCAGAAGCTGCGGATACCCGGGGCGAACAGCCAGGGGGCGCTGGTGAGCACCGACTTCTTGCGAGCCGTGAACCTCGGCGAGCAAGTGGCGGTGGGCAAGAAGGTGGTGGTGCTTGGGGGCGGCAACGTCGCGTTCGACTGTGCTCGCGTGGCCCGGCGCCTGGGCGCCGAAGACGTTCGCATAGCCTGCCTGGAATGCAGAGCAGAGATGCCGGCAAGCGCCGATGAACTGGAGCAGGGCGAAGACGAAGGCATCACCATCGATGCGTCGCGCACCTCTACCCGCATCGTGAACAGCGACGGCAAGGTGGCCGGCGTGCAGTTGCTCGAGGTGGACAAGTTCTACTTCGACGAGGATGGGGTCCCGCAGATCGAGGTCGTCGATGGTTCCGAGCACGTGGTAGAGGCCGACACGGTCATCTTCGCCGTGGGCCAGCGCCCGGACCTACCCCAGGAGTTCGACCTCGACAAGACCGACCGCGGCCTCGTCGAACTGGACCCTTTCACCCACTCGACGAGCAGAGAAGGGGTGTTCGGCGCCGGCGACGCGGTGTCCGGAACCGCTTCCGCGATCAAGGCCATGGCTTCGGGTCGGCAGGCGGCCATCGCGGTAGACAAGTTCCTGGGCGGCAGCGGCAGGATAGACCGAAAACTGGCCCCGCCCTTCGAGCCGACGGCCTGCCTCGGGCCGGGCGAAGGCTTCGCGGCACTAGACCGAGCGCCGGAGACGTGCGTGCTGCCGGAGGAGCGGCTGAGCGGCTTCTGTGAGGTCGTGCAGAGCATGGATCAAGAGGCCGCCGGCTACGAGTCGGCCCGCTGCCTGCAGTGCGATCTCCGGCTCAAGATCAAGACGGTGAAGTTCTGGGGCAACTACTGAGTCTAGTAACACAGCCTTATCAGAAGGGATGACCATGGGTTCTATACCTGCACAAGCTGATGTCGCGGTCGTCGGTTCCGGTGCTGCCGGATTGACCGCGGCTCTGACCCTGGCAGAGGGCGGCGCGAAGGTGGTCGTGTTCGAGAAGCAGCGCTCCCTGGGTGGGACCTCCAACTTCTTCCAGGGCACCTTCGCCGTCGAAAGCGATATGCAGCTCGAGCGCTACGTGGACTACACGCGCGATCAGTGCTTCAAGAACACCATGGACTACAGTCACTGGCGCGCCAATCCCCGGCTAGTCAGGGCGATAATCGACGAATCGGGCCCGACCATAGGCTGGTTGCAGAGCCAGGGTGTTGTGTTCGTCGACGCCACCATAAACATGCCCGAAGCGCCCCTCACCTACCATGTCGTCAGAGGCAGGGGCGAAGCGGTGGTCAAGGCCTTGGTCGACCAGGCGAAGAGCAGAGGCGCCACCTTCCTGCCCGGCACTCCTGTCGTCAGCCTTTTGAAAGAGGGCGGCCGGATAGCCGGGGTTGTCGCGGATGCCGACGGTGAGGAGGTGGAAGTGGCGGTGAAGGCGGTCGTGGTCGCGAGCGGCGGCTTCGCCAACAACAAGGAGTGGATCAAGAAATACACGGGGTACGACCTCGGAGTCAACCTGATACCAGTCGGCAACACGGGTAAGACCGGAGACGGTCTGCGCATGGCCTGGGAGGTGGGCGCCGCCGAAGAGGGCGTGAGTACCATCGAGATGTTCAGGGTCGCGCCGACCGGCGACGAATTCGCCATGGGCTGCAACCTCGAGCAGGCGTCTGCCCAGCCCGACCTGTGGGTAACGGCTCGTGGAGAGAGATTCTGTGACGAAACGATCACCTTCTGGGATACCCCGGTCGGGAATGCCCAGGGAAGGTACATGAAGGACGGCTACACCTTCAGCGTTTTCGATGACTCGATAATCGAGAGGCTGACGCAGCGTGGTCTGGATAAGGGCGTCGGCGTCGACTTCCCCCCAGGCTACAAGCTGACGAATCTGCACCAGGAGATCCAGGCCGCTCTCGCCCATGGCGGCAAGCAGGTCTTCGCGGCCGACTCACTCGCCGAGCTCGCTGCCCAGCTAGAAGTCGATCCGGCCGTGCTGCAGGCGACCGTGGAAGAGTACAACCACTATTGCGCTCAGGGTCATGACGAGCTCTTTGCGAAGGATGCCCGGTACCTACGCTCCCTGATCGGTCCGAAGTTCTACGCTACAAGAGCGCGCACCGTCTTCCTGGGGACGATGGGAGGCATCAAGGTCAACGGGAGACTGGAAGTGCTGGACAAGAAGGACAACGTAATACCCGGGCTTTACGCCGGGGGCTTCGATGCCGGGGGCATGTACGGCGACAGCTATCCCATCAAGAGCTCGTCGGGTCTGGCCTCGTCCTTCGCGCTCAACTCGGGGCGGATCGCCGGGAAGAGTGCCCTGCGGTACCTGGCGAAGTAGAGAACATCGACACTGATGAGCACGATACCTGTGAACACCGATGTGGTCGTTGTCGGCTCCGGCGCCGCCGGCCTGGCCGCGGCGCTCACTCTGGCCGATGGCGGAGCCAAGGTCGTCGTCTTTGAGAAGCAACGCGCTCTCGGAGGCACCTCAAACTTCATCCATGGCACCTTCGCCGTGGAGAGCCATATGCAGCGGGAGCGCTACATCGACCTCACGCGCGATCAGGCTTTCAAAGGCATCATGGAATACAGCCACTGGAGGGCCAATCCACGGCTGGTACGGGCCATCGTCGATGAATCGGGCGCGACCATAACCTGGCTGCAGAAGCTGGGCGCGGTGTTCACCGACGCGACCATCAACATGCCCGCTGCCCCCCGCACGTACCACCTCATCAAGGGCAAAGGAGAAGCGGTCGTCAAGGCGCTGGTCGTCGAGGCGAAACAGAAGGGTGTGGGGCTGCTGCCGGGCATGCCGGTCACCGGGATACTGAAGCGGGATGGCCGTGTTCGTGGTGTCACCGTGGACGACGACGGCGAGCAGGTGGACGTCACCGCCAAGGCCGTGATGATCGCCACCGGTGGTTTCGCCAACAACAAGGAGTGGATCAAGAA
>PMIZ01000151.1 GCA_003157225.1 Actinomycetota bacterium
CAACAACAAGGAGTGGATCAAGAAGTACTCCGGCTATGAGCTGGGGGTGGACGTCGTACCGATCGGGAACACGGGCAAGACCGGGGATGGCATCCGCATGGCCTGGGAAGCCGGCGCGGCCGAGGAGGGAATCCGGCTGCTCGAGCTGTTCAGGGTGGCCGCGTTCGGGCCGGAATTCGCCACCTGGAACGACATCGAGATCGCCGGGGCGCAGCCCGATCTCTGGGTGACCGCCTCAGGGGAGAGGTTCTGCGACGAGACTATCGGCTTCTTCGACACCGAGGTGGGCAACGCCAACGCCCGCTACGGCAAGAACGGCTATACGTGGTCTCTCATGGACGACTCCATGATCGCCCAGATGATGGAGCGTGGCATCGACAACAACGTGGGCGCCGAGTTCATGCCGGGCTACAGGCCGATGAACGTGCGCGAACAGATCCAGGTCGCGATGGATAATGGGACCACGGAGGTCGTGGCCGCCGGGTCCATCGAGGAGTTGGCCGCAAAGATGGGCGCCGACCCACACGTGCTGAGAGCTGAAGTGGATGAGTACAACCGCTATTGCGCCCAGGGTCACGACGAGCTCTTCGCGAAGGAGCGCCGCTTTCTTCGTCCCTTGCTTGGCCCCAGGTTCTACGCCGTGAGGGGTCGTACCGTATTCCTCGGTACGATGGGTGGCATCAAGGTCAATGAGAGGTTGGAAGTTGTCGACAAGAACGAAGCCGGCGTTCCCGGACTCTACGCGGGTGGTTTTGACGCCGGTGGCATGTTCGGGGATAGCTACCCCATCAGGGGTTCGTCCGGGCTCGCGTCGGCCTTTGCGTTCAACTCGGGGCGGATCGCGGGCAAGAGCGCACTGAAGTATCTGGGTAGCCAGTGAGAAGACGTGAGGAAATGCGGCTTTTGGCTGCTTCAAACTTGACAAAGGCGGCGATAGCGGCGAGAATAGGACCTGTAGGATACAGAACACTGTTCCGTGTACGGAACCAGCCTAGATACTAAGCCGTAGCCGGGCCGCAGCCGCGAAGGGAGACAGAATGACAGCCGATAACTCTAACGTTGTTCCCGTAATCACTGGCGCAATCGCGCCGGAGGCTGCCAAGGAGATCAAGTCCGCGGTCGTGATGACCGATCGCCTCAAGAAGCTGAAGAAGGAATGGGAAGATTCCTCGCCCCAGGTATATGTCGACGATACGCTGCTCTTCACCGAATCCTGGAAAGAGACCGAGGCGATGCCGGTCGACTATCGCTGGGCCAAGACATTCCAGAAGAGACTGGAGAATTGCCCCATCCTGATCCGCGACCCGGAGATCATCGTCGGCTCGTCGACCAAGTTCATCCGCGGTAACAACGTCACCTGCGCCATGAAGCCGCGCGAGATCCTCGCAATGTGTGAGAGCGGCAGCTTCGACCGCAAGCTGAGCGATATCTCCTCGACTGTGATCGATCCCGAAGACCTGGAGAAGCTCAAGGCGGACGCGGAGTACTGGGTCGAACACATGAACCCGGTCAACTACGTGAACGTCGCTTTGGAAGAGGAGCTCGGCAAGGAGCACTTCGATCTGCTGTTCGACCACGGCATGGTCTTCGAAGGCCGTGCGGTGCGTGAGAACCCCGACCGCGGCCTATTCCAGGGCAACGGCGCCTTCGGCGGCGGTGTGGTCCAGCCCAGCGGCGAGGTCCTAAGGCATGGCTTCAACTACGTCATCGGCTTGGCCAAGGCCGAGCTGGAGAAGATGAAGGCCGAGGGAGCGATGGAGCTCCGCGCGAGTTCGAGCGCCCTTCGGAAGTGGTACCTACTCAAGTCCATCGTCGTCATGTTCGAAGCCGTTATCACCTTCGCGAACAGGCATGCCGCGCTTGCTCGCGAGCTGGCCGCCAAGACGACCGACCCCGTTCGCAAGGCCGAGCTCGAGAAGATCGCCAGCGTATGCGACCGTGTCCCGGCCGAACCCCCGCGCGACTTCTGGGAAGCTGTCCAGTCGGTGCGCTTCATGCATCTCGCCGCCTGGAAAGAGAGCTCCGACCGCGCTGAAGTGCCGGTCGGCAGGATCGACCAGTTCTGGTATCCGTGGTACAAGCAGGACATCGAGAGCGGTAAACTCACCCGCCAGCAGGCGGCGGAGCTCGTCGGCGCGATGTGGTTGAAGATCCGCGAGGTCGAGAACCTGGTCACCATCAAGCGCGAGCATCGTGCAGCCCCCGGCAGTCAGCTGCCCAACGTGACCCTCTGCGGCCGCGACAAGGACGGCAACGATCTTACCAACGAGCTTTCGTGGTTGGTGCTCGAGGTCATGGCTCAGATCCATCTGTCCGAGCCGGCAGTCTACGTCCGCTACCACGAAGATCAGGACGAGAAATTCATCGTCCACGCGCTCGAGTGCAACCGGGAATTCGGCGGTGGGAACCCGGCGTTTCTCAACGACGAGCTCGGCACTCAGCGCTACCTCGATCGTGGCGTGCCCATCGAGGACGCCTGCAACTGGAACGCCAGTGGCTGCCTCGGCTATCACCTGGAATGCGCCGAGCACATGGCCGGTGCCTTCAACCTGGTACAGGCCAAGGTCATGGAGCTCACCCTGCATGACGGTTTCGACCCGCGCACGGGCAAGCAGCTAGGCCCGCACACCGGCGACGTGACGAAGTTCACCTCTATCGAGCAGTTCTATGACGCCTTCTTCAAGCAAGAGGACTACTTCGCGGACAAGATGCGGACCCACTACTTCATCTGGTGGACCACCGAGGCTGCGAACAGCCCCATGAGCGGATACCGTGCGGGCATGCTCTATCGCGACTGCATCCCGGCGGGGCTCACCTCCCGTGAGGGCGGCGCCCGCTACCCGGTGTGCAAGGCTTCCTGGGTGGGCGACAAGGGTATCTGCGACTGCGCCGACTACCTTGCTGCGATCAAGTACCTGGTGCTCGAGCAGAAGAAGATCACCATGGCCCAGCTTCTCGAGGCGATGGATGCCAACTGGGAAGGCCATGAGGACATCCGCCAGATGTGCCTGAAGGTTTCCAAGTACGGCAACGACGACGACTACGTGGACGGCATTTTCAACTTCATCTCCCAGCGTACACAGGAGATCCTGCAGAGCCGGCCCGACCCCATCACGGGTGAGAAGCCGATGCTCTTCAAAGGGGCTGCTGCCGGCCATGTGACTCAGGGCAAAGCCGTGGGCGCGATGCCCACCGGCCGCTATGCCGGCACCCCGTTGTATGACGGCGGCACCTCGGCCATGCCCGGCGGCGACGTGAATGGTCCCACCGCCCTTATCATGTCGGCCACCAAGTGGATGCATGCCAGGGAATTGGCGGGTCAGGCCCACAACATGAAGTTCTCCAAGGCCGTGCTCAACACGCCGGAGAAGCTGAGCAAGATGGGCGCGCTCATCAAGACCTACATGAAGCGTGGTGGCTGGCACATCCAGTTCAATATCCACAGCGCCAAAGAACTGATGGCGGCCCGCAAGGAGCCCGCGGCTCACAAGGACTTGCTGGTCCGCGTGGGTGGCTACAGTGCCTACTTCGTCGACCTGCCGCCTGAACTGCAGGACGAGATCGTCCAGCGCACGATGCACGAAGTGGGCTGATCGACAGACCCCCCTTTGCCCGTAGCGCCGCCGCCGCCGGCGGCGCTACGGATTTTCTTATCAGTTGAGTGAGGAGTGATCGGCAGTGACGAGCGTCAAGGGCACGGTGTTCAACATCCAGAGGTACAGCATCGACGACGGTCCGGGTATCCGTACGACCGTCTTCTTCAAGGGCTGTCCGCTGAGTTGCGTGTGGTGTTCAAACCCGGAGTCCCAAAACCTTGACCCTGAGTTGATGCACCGGGGCTCCCTCTGCAAGCGCTGCTTCCGTTGCGTGGAGACATGCCCGGTGGGGGCCATCACGGTCGGGCCGGACGGCATCGTCATCGACCGCGACGCCTGTACGGTGTGCGGCGATTGCGTCGAGGCCTGTCCCCACGATGCTCTGCGGATCACAGGCAAGGAGATGACCGTAGACGAGGTAGTCGCCATGGTCGAGCGCGACTCCGACTTCTACCGCGATTCAGGCGGAGGCCTCACCCTGTCCGGGGGTGAGGTACTGCTCCAGCCAGAGTTCGCGCGGGAACTGCTGAAGCGTTGCCAGGAGGCGGGCATCCATACCTGCCTGGACACCTCCGGGCAGGGAGACACCGAAGCCCTGTTGCGACTTCTCCCGTACGTCGATCTCTGCTACTTCGATATCAAGCACCTCGACCCCAGAGCGCACCGAGCCGAGACCGGACGCTCCAACGAGAAGATACTTACCAACTTCATCGAGGTCGCAAAGAGCGCCGTTCCGCTGGTGGTCCGCGTACCCGTGATCCCCGGCTTTAACGACACGAGCGACGCTATCGCCGACATCGCCGAGTTGGTGGCCGTCAACGCTCCGAGAGCAGCCGTGCACCTGCTACCGTATCATCGGTATGGACAGCAGAAGTACGCCATGCTCGGCCTGGACTACGAACTGTCGGCGGCCGAAACTCCCTCGCCGGAGTTCATGAACGCCGCTCGCAACATCGTGGAAGCTCGAGGACTGCACTGCGAGGTCGCCGTATAGCGCCGGTAGTGAACAATGGAAAAGCAAGAGAGGTACTGATGGAGGACCATCTAGGCTGTGTCATCACAGGGACCATCGGCGTCGACGCTCACGTCATCGGCACCAAGGTCATTTCGCGGGCGCTCCGCGAGGCCGGCTTCAAGGTCGTCGAGCTCGGTGCTCAGACCCCGGCCGAGGAGTTCATCATGGCCGCACAGGAGACCGCGGCAGACGCCATGATGATCAGCTCGCTGTACGGCATGGCCGAGTTGGACCTCGAGGGCTTTCGCGACAAATGCACGGAAGCAGGCCTGGAAGACATCGTTCTCTACGTGGGGGGTATCCTCGGTGTGGCTCGTCGCAATTTCGCCGAGGACGAAGCGAAATTCAAGCAGATGGGTTTCGACCGAGTCTATCCGCCCGAGACCGATATCCGCCAGGGCATCAAGGACCTCAAGGCCGATCTCGCCCAGAAGCGGGCCGAGCGCCCGTAGAGTCGGCTCACACGCCTGATTGGGTCGATGCCGTGAGAAGCACCCGCCTCTTCGTCGATTTCGGTAGCACCTTCACGAAGCTGGTCGCCTTCGATCTCGAGGCCGAGGAGCTGCTCGCTAGGGTGCAGGTGCCCTCGACCGTAGGGCAGGACATCACCATCGGCCTCGAGGAGGCCTTCTCACTCCTCTCGGAGACCGTCCCCATCGGGGAAGCCGAACGACATCAGACCGTCGCCTGCAGCAGTGCGGCCGGCGGCCTGAGGATAGTCTGCGTCGGACTGGTCCCGGAGTACACCACGGAAGCCGGCCGCAGGGCCGCGTTGGGAGCTGGGGCCAAGGTTGTCGGCTCCTACTCGTTCGAGCTCTCCGAGACCGAGCTCCGGGAGATAGAGGAGATCGCGCCGGACATCATCCTTCTCACCGGCGGCACCGACGGCGGCAATCGGAAGGTCATCATTCACAACGCCGCGATGCTCGCTCGGTGTCCCGGCGTCGGCAACGTCATCGTAGCGGGCAATAAGTCCGCCCGTGACGACGTCGACGCATTGTTCGCCGGCTCAGGCAAGAACGTCATCTATACCGGCAACGTGATGCCGGAGATCGGCGTGCTCGAGGTCGAGGCCGCCAACCACAAGATCAGGGAGTTGTTCATCGCCCGCATCACCGAAGCAAAGGGCATCGGCCGGGCCCGGGGAATGATCGCCGACGTGATCATGCCCACGCCTGCGGCGGTGCTTGAGGCGGCGAAGCTTCTGGCCGACGGGACTGCTCGCGAGCCGGGCATCGGAGAGTTGCTGCTGGTCGACGTGGGAGGCGCGACTACCGATGTCTACTCAGTGGCCAAAGGAGCGCCGACGGCGGGCACGGTACGGTTTCTCGGCCTGCCCGAACCCTACGCGAAACGCACGGTCGAAGGCGACCTCGGGCTGTTCCACAACCTCGGTACCTTGAAGGAGATCGCGGAGCAGGAAGATGTGCCGGACGGCTTCGACGAGGTCGTGGAGGCCATGTGCCGGGAGAACAGCGTCCCCACCGGGGAGGAGCAGACGGAATGCCACCTCCTGCTCTCCAAGGTCGCGGTGCGTTCGGCCGTCAATCGTCACGTCGGCACGCTGAAGACCATGGTCACGCCGAACGGAGAGGTCGTGGTGCAGCGGGGCAAGGACCTCACCGCGGTGCCGTGGGTGGTGGGAGCGGGTGGCCCGGTCTCCTTCTCGGCGGATCCTGCTCAGGTGCTGGAGGGGGCCTTGTTCGAGGAGGAGCTGCCGATGCTGCTCAAGCCGAAGGCCCCGCGCATGCTCCTAGACGAGCACTACATCCTATTCGCGCTGGGGCTGCTGGCACAAAGCGAGCCGGCCAAGGCGCTGAGACTCATGCGCAAGTACGTGGCGCCCCTGCCTGGCCCGGAACGGTGGGGGAGTCGGCCGTCGGAAAAGCCTATAGGGATCGGAGGACGAACGGCATGAAGCCGACGTATGACGAGATCGTGCAGTGGATGAAGGAGTACTTCGCCACCTACAATCTCTACGCGCAAGACGCGGCTACCGTGCACGAGATGGACAAGTACTTCGCTCCCGACCTGAGGTTCATGCCGTACATGTCGGTCTTCGGCGGGCCGGATGCCGGTCATACCTCCAGCGAGGATTTCTACCAGATGCTCACCGGCCATCCGGACGACTACGAGCAGTTCCAGTTGCTGGACGTCTTCGTGGATGACGAACGTCTGGTAGCGGTCGCCTTTCTCATCGCGACCATTTTCGACACGAAGACGAATGAAGTGCTCGTGAAGAAGCACTACCTGCCTCTCTACGAGTTGGTCATGGATGACAAGGGCACTCTCAAGATCAAGACAATCCGGTTCTTCTGGGAAGCTTCCCCGCCGGAGGTCGACGCAAGGTACTCCGGCGCCACAAAGGAGCGTTAAGGCACGATGACTTCCGCATACGAAAAGCTGCTTTCACCCGGCAAGATCGGGAATGTGACCACGCGCAACCGCGTCATCAAGACCGGCGCGGGTGTGATGATGTGGCACGAAGACGACACCGTCATGAGGGACGAAGTCCTGGCCTTCTATGAAGGCATGGCACGAGGCGGCACCGGCCTCATCATCGTCGAGTCGCCCACGGTCGACTATCCGGCGGGTTGTCGCTGGCGCGATCGCTACCGTCTCGACGACGACAAGTTCATCCCAGGGATGGCGCAGATCGCCGAGGTCATCCACAAGCACGGCTGCCCCACCTTCATGCAGATGAACCACGACGGCACCTGGCAGGTGAACCTACCCTTCGTGCCTGACCCGCCGTACACGGGGCTGCCCTACGCCGCCTCGGAAGTGGTAGTTCCCTGTGACACGGACTTTCACAACGAGGTCCCCCATTCGCTCACTATCCCCGAGATCGAGGACGTGGTGCAGAAGTTCGCCCAGTGCGCCTTGCGGGCCAAGAAGGCGGGCTTCGACGGCGTCGACATCAACGCCTCGAGCAGCCACCTGCTGCACAANNCAACTTCCTCTCGCCGTTCTGGAACCGCCGCACCGACATCTACGGCGGAAGCGCCGAGAACCGGAGCCGCTTCACCTGCCAGGTCGTGTCCGAGATCAAGCGGCTCTGCGGCGCGGACTTCCCGGTCACGGTGTGCATCAACGGCCTCGAGGTAGGCCAGATCTGCGGCGTCGACGACAAGACGTGCATCACCAACGAGACGGCCAAGGAGCACGCGCACTTCATCGAAAAGGCCGGAGCCGACGGCATCATGGTGCGCAGCCACTGGATCGGCTACCACGAGGCCGCCTACCTCTGCGACGCGCTCTTCTTCCCCGAAGCCCCCATCCCCCTCGAGGACTTCCCCAAGGAGTACTACACCGAGGGCAAGGGCGCGGGCGCCAACATGAACCTGGCTGCGGGCGTCAAGAGCGCGGTCAACATCCCCGTCATCGTAGTGGGCAGGCTTGACATGGACCTGGGCGAGCAGATCCTCACCGAGGGCAAGGCCGACTTCATCGGCATGACCAGGCGCCTGCACGCCGACCCCAACTACATGAACAAGGTCAAAGAAGGCAGGCTGGACGATATCGCCCCCTGCACCGGCTGCGACAACTGCCTGGGCAGCAAGCGCTGCCGCATCAATGCCCTCATGGGTCTTCCGGTCAACACCATAGAGAAGGCCGACAAGAAGAAGAAGGTGCTCGTCATCGGCGGCGGTCCCTCCGGCATGGAAGCCGCCCGGGTGTCGGCGCTACGCGGTCACGACGTGACCCTTATCGAGAAGCAAACCATCCTGGGCGGCCTGCTTCCCATCGCCGCGATGGTCAAGGGCTCGCATCCCGAGGACGTAACGCTCATCATCAAGTATCTCAGCGGGCAGATCCGCAAGCTGGGCGTCAAGGTGCAGTTGGGCAAAGAGGCCGACGTGGCGACGATCCAGCAGCTGAAGCCAGACGTGGTCTATGTGGCCACGGGTGCTCAGCAGACTATCCCCAACATCAAGGGGATCGACCGCAAGGACGTGGTCGCCGGCGGCGACCTGCACAACAAGCTGAAGTTCTACGCCCGTTTCTTCACTCCATACACGCTGCGCGCGCTGACCAAGATGTACATGCCGGGCATCGGCAAGAACGTCGTCGTAATCGGCGGCGCCCTCCAGGGATGTGAGTTGGCCGAGTTCCTGGTCAAACGTGGACGCTGCGTGACCATCGTCGAGAAGTCCGACAAGCTGGGCGAGGGGATGGTCGAGGCCCTCTTTGGCTACATGAACATCTGGTTCAAGAAGAAGGGCGTCCGCACGATCACCGGGGTCCGGGAGTTCGTGAGCATCGACGATAGGGGCCTGACCATCATCACCAAAGAAGGCATCAAGCAGACCCTCAAGGCCGACACCTACGTCTCGGCGCTGCCGCTCACGGCCAAGCCCGACCTGGCGACGGCGCTGCAGGGCAAGGTCCCGGAGCTCTATGCTCTCGGTGACTGCGCGCAGCCGGGCCTCATCGCCGACGCGGTGGGTACCGGCCTAAGGACGGCACGGACGGTATGAACGGCTACATGGGCAAGCTGCTGTTCGTCGATCTGGCGAACAGCACGTTCCATGAGGAGGAGCTGTCGGAGACGATGGCGCGGAAGTTCGTGGGTGGCTACGGCGTCGGGGCCCGCGTCATCATGGAGCGGATGAAGCCCGGTGTCGACCCCCTCAGCCCGGACAACATCTTCGGTATTGGCACGGGCCCGCTGACTCTCTCCGGCGTCTACTCCAGCTGCCGTTTCGCCACCATGGGCAAATCCCCCCTGACCGGCTTCTGGGGCGACGCGAACTGTGGAGGCGACTTCGGCAATTCGCTCAAGGGCTCCGGCTACGACATCGTCTTCTTTGAAGGGAAGGCGGAGCA
The DNA here is from genome assembly GCA_003157225.1 of Actinomycetota bacterium. Next base: position 9,442 of record PMIZ01000151.1, read on the forward strand.
TCCGGTCTACCTGCTGATAGACAACGGCCGGGTGGAGATAAAGGACGCCCGCGCTCTCTGGGGCAAGGACACTACGCTCACCGAACAACTGGTTCGGCAAGAGAACGGCAACAACCGGTTGAAGGTGGCGGTGATCGGCCCGGGAGGCGAGCGTCTCTCGAGGATAGCGGCCGTCATGAACGACCGGGGGAGGGCCGCCGCCAGGTCCGGTCTCGGAGCGGTCATGGGGTCGAAGAACCTCAAGGCGGTTGCGTGCACGGGTTCCCTGAAGCCCGACATACTCGACAAGGCGCGGGTGCAGGCCTTGATGAGAGAGATGATCAAGGAGACAAAGGAGAACCCCTCGGGCATGTTCTTCGGCCTCAGCCACGGTGGAACGCCCGGCGCCATGGTCATGCACATGCACGATCACGATGTGCCCATCAAGAACTGGGGTGGCAACACCGTCGAGGACTTCCCGGAGTCGAAATGGGAATCGGTCGCCTATGGCGGCATGGCCAAGTACGTCAGCAAGAAGTACGCCTGCGTAGGCTGCCCGGTCGGCTGCGGCGGGGAGCTCACGGTCGAGGAGGGGAAATACCCGGTCCGTGACTCACACAAGCCCGAGTACGAAACGCTGGCCGCGTTCGGGCCCATGTGCCTCAACGACAACATGGAGTCCCTCATCTACGAGAACGAGCTGTGCAACCTGTATGGGCTCGATACCATCTCGGCTGGCGCCACCGTGGCGTTCGCCATCGACTGCTATGAGAACGGGATCCTCTCCAAGGCCGACACCGACGGCCTGGAGCTGACGTGGGGCAACAGCGACTCCCACGTGGCCGTGCTCGAGAAGATGTGCCGTCGCGAGGGCATCGGCGACGTGCTTGCCGACGGGGCCAAATGGGCTGCCCAGAAGATCGGCGGGGGAGCGGAGAGCCTCGCCATGCACGCCGGCGGCGAGATGCTCGCCATGCATGATCCCCGCTGTTTCCCCGGCTGGGGGGCCACCTACATATCCGACGCGACGCCGGGCAGGCACACCCGGGGAGGAACAGCGTTTCCCGAGCACGGGGGCGTGAACGAGATCGCCTATGCCGGCCTGGGAGTGCCCTTCAAACTCGAACCGTACGACCCTGCCGGCAAGGGCAAGTACCATGCCTTGCTCGCCGGGTGGCAGCACTGGGTGAACACCTCGGGCGCCTGTCTCTTCGGCATCGACAGCATGCCCCTGGATTTCGTCGGCTGCATGAACGCCATCACCGGTTGGGGTCTCGACTACGCGGAGATCATCGAGACGGGCAACCGGATCACGACTCTGCTTCACGCCTTCAACCTGCGCGAGGGGTTCAAACCCGAGGACTTCCAACTGCCTGAGAGGGCGAGAGGCAATCCTCCGCTGCCGACTGGACGCCTTGAAGGCGTGACCATCGATTCGGAGGGCCTCAAGCAGCAGTTCTACGAGGCGATGGGCTTCGACGTCCTGACCGGGGCCATCGACAAGGACCAGATTGTCGCCCTCGGCCTGCAAGATGTAGTGTCGTAGATGACGCGACGAGTCAACCCTCAACCTGGAGTTGAATGATGTTACTGGAGAGTAAGGTAGCGATCGTCACCGGTGGCGCTAAGGGCATGGGCAGAGGCATCGCCCTCAAGTTCGCCCAAGAGGGGGCGAACGTCGTGGTTTGCGACCTCGATTTGGACGGTTGCAAGAGTGTGGCCGGCGAGGTAGCTGCCGCGGGCGGGAAGGCCCTCGCCTTCAAGACGGACATCACCAAGAGCGCCGAGATCGCGGAGATGGTCAAGGGTACTCTCGCCGAGTTCGGCACCATCGACATCCTCATCAATTGCGCAGGCGGCGTCCCCGGCACACACGCGAGTGGCGCGACCGGCACCTTCGACGAAGCCGAATGGAACCGGATCATCGGCATCAACCTCACGGGCCCCTGGCTGGTGACCGACGCCGTCCTCCCCACGATGAAGAAGAGCGGGTCGGGCAAGATCGTCTTCATATCGTCCATGGGCGCCGTCTCGCCGGTCGTCCCAGTGCTCCACTACCACGCGGCCAAGGCCGGCATCATAGGACTTTCCCTCAATCTGGCCTTCGAGCTTGCTCCGCTCGACATTCGCGTGAACACGATCGTTCCCGGCCCCATTGAGACCACCTTCTGGGATTCGCTACTGCCTGCCGGTCCCGAGAGAGACACCTTCTTCTCGGCGTTGGCGGAGCACGAGGTGCCGCTCAAGAGGATGGGAACGGCCGACGACATCGCGGGGGCGGCCCTCTTCTTGGCCTCGGACCTCTCGGCGTATGTGACGGGACAGACGCTGTGTGTGGCCGGTGGTCAACCCATGCAGTCACACAACACCGTATTCAACATCGAGCGCTACCTGAAAAGCCGAGGCCTGCTATGAATAACCTGAACGGCAAAGTCGCCCTAGTCACCGGTGCGGCAGCCAAGCGGAGCATGGGTCGTGCGATCGCGGTCCAGCTTGCCAAGGACGGCGCCGACGTGGTGGTCGCCGACAAGTTCGTTGTGCCCAAAAGCATCTGGGTGGAAGACGAGGCCTGGAAAGGCTTGGACGCCGTGGTCGGCGAGATCGAGGCTGAGGGCAAGAAAGGCCTCGCCATAACGGTCGACGTCAGTCGGAGCGCCGACGTGGACGCAATGGTCTCCAAGACGATGGAGAAGTTCGGCACGATCGACATCCTCGTGCACTGCGTAGGCATACGCGGTCCGGTGCCAGTCCCGGTTGTCGACCTGGATGAGTCCACCTGGAAGATGCTTCTCGATGTCAACCTCACGGGCGCTTTCCTGGTCTCGAAGGCAGTGGCCAAGACCATGATCCCCCAGCCCGAGGGCAAGAAGATCGTTCTCGTGTCGTCCATGGCGGGTGTGGGGCCCTATCCGGGTGGCGCGGGCTACGCCGCGTCCAAGCATGGCTTGCTCGGGCTGATGAAGACCCTGGCCAGGGAACTCGCGCCCTACAAGATCAACGTAAACGCCATCAACCCCGGAGGATTCGACACGAACTTCCGGGACGATAGCGTTGCCAAGCAAGCCAATGACCGGGGCATGACCGTAGAGCAATCGCTGAAGGCCGGCACAACCGGTCCCAGCGGGCAGGCGGGCCCGCCGCCGATCCCCTTGGGCCGTCTGGGCACTCCTCAGGACATTGCCGATCTCGTGTCGTTCCTCGTGTCCGAGCGCGCAAAGTACATCACCGGGGAAGACGTGAACCTTTCGGGAGGCGCGAGCTGACCTCGACTGAGCCGAGCTGAAGAAGGAGCCATCGCATGCCAGAAGAGCCCTACACACTGCGGATCCTCCGCGTCGATCTCGACAGCGGGACGATCACCGAGGAACACATCGACGGCGAGACAACCGCGAAATACGTAGGGGGGACCGGGCTGGCCACAAAGTATCTGTGGGAAGAAGTGCCCGCGGGGGTCAAATGGAACGATCCCGAGAACAGGATAACCTTCTTCACGGGACCGCTGGCCGGCACCCGGGTCTGCGGGTCTGGTACCTTCTCGGTGACGACGTTGGGCGCGTGCACCGGCATGTGTGGCACCTCGCAGGCCAACGGGTTCTACGGCGCCTTCATGCGTCAGAACGGCATCGACGGCATCATCGTGCAAGGGGCGTCCGACAGATGGGTCCGCCTGCACATCGAAGACGGTGAGCTTCACGTGCTCCCCGCGGAGCATCTGCTCGGCCTCGACACCTGGGAGACCGAGGACGCGGTGACCAAGGAGATCGGCAAGAAGTGCAGCGTCTACAGCATCGGCCCCGCAGGTGAGCATCTCGTCCGCTTCGCGGCCATCGTTGGCGACCGCGGTCACGTGGCCGCGCACAACGGGGTCGGCGCGGTCATGGGTTCCAAGAAGATCAAGTGCCTTTCGGCTGCAAAGGGAGACATCAAGCCGCGGGTACTCGATCAAAAGAGTCTGGTGGAGCACGCTAAGAAACTGGCCGCATTCACCAAGGAGGTCGACCAGGGCCTGGTCAACTTCGGTACCAACGCCGGTCTCACCCCGCTTGGCATGATGGGCGCGGTGCCCATGCGCAACTACACCACCAACGTGTGGCCCGAAGACAACAAATACGTGCCCGAGTACATGCGGGCGCACAACAAGGCCAAACCCTCGTCGTGCTGGGCTTGCAGTGTGGCGCACTGCCGCATCATGACGATCTCGGAGGGGCGCTACAAAGGCTTCGTGGGCGAGGAGCCCGAGTATGAAGCCACGGCTGAGATGGGTCCACTGATCGGCATGACCGAGCCGAACGACACGATCTACCTCGCCAACATCGTCGACCGGATGGGCTTCGATGTCAACGAATCGGGCTACATGATCGCCTGGCTCATGGAGTGCTACGAAAAAGGCTACCTGACCAAGGACGATTTCGACGGCATCGAGATGAAGTAGGGCGACCCCGAGGCGGTCGACGCCATGCTCCGCAAGATCGCCCACCGCGAAGGCTGCGGCGACCTGTTCGCCGACGGCACGAAGCGATCCGCCGAACGGCTGGGCGGAGAAGCTCAAAACTGCTGCGTCTACACCCTGAAAGGTGCGTCTCCTCGCGGCCACGACCACCGGGGCAAATGGGATGAGTTGCTTGACACCTGCTTCGCGAACACCGGCACAATCGAGAGCGGCGGCCACCTCTTTACGCCGCCCAATCTGGGCCTTGAGCGCGTGAAAGACCGTTTCGACCCGCTCGCCATGTCGACCATGAACGCCAAGCTGAACGGCGGTCGCAACGTCGAGGACTCGCTCGGCATCTGCCGGCTCTGCACCCCGAGTCTGGCCATGACTCTAGATGTTATCAAAGACGTGACGGGCTGGGAGTGGAAGACGGAGGAGGCCATCGAAATGGGCCTCCGCATCGTGAACCTCATGCGGATGTTCAACTTTCGCCACGGGCTGACGAAGGAGATGGAAGCTCCTTCCGTGCGGTACAGCTCGACCCCCGTCGACGGGCCGGCCGCCGGCTACGGTATCGCCGAGCACTGGGACGCCATTCGCGACAATTACTACGAACAGATGGGTTGGGATGTGGAGACGGGCAGACCGACACCCGAGACGCTGGAGAGGTTCGGTCTGACAGAGCTTGTCGCGAAGTATTCATAGAGCTCAGGGGCGCTGAGCTCGAAAGGCGCCGGCCCGGGGGCGCGTGTCGTGTTCATTCGGAGGAGGGACTGTAACTGATGTCGGAAAACCCAAAGAACGGGCAAGTGGACAAGACGGTCTATCGCGGACTCTGCTTTATAGGGATCGCGGCAGACACCAACAGTGTGCGGGTAGAGTGTAGCGACGGCAAGATCCTCCGCATCCGGCCCCTCCAGTACAACGAGAAGTATCCAGAGCTCCAGCCCTGGAAGATCGAAGCTCGCGGCAAGAGTTTCTCTCCGTCGATGCTGTCGGCCATCCCGCCCCTCACGCTCGGGTACAAGAATCGGCTGTACTCCCCGAACAGGGTGCTTTATCCGCTGAAACGGGTGGACTGGGATCCGAACGGCGAGCGGAACCCACAGAACCGCGGCAACAGCAAGTACCAGCGCATCTCCTGGGACGAGGCGCTCGACATCGTTGTTTCAGAGATCACGCGCATCAAAGAGAAGTACGGCATGGAGGCCATCCTCTCGCAGTCCGACGGACATGCTGAGACGAAGACGGTCCACGCCGCGCATGGTTGCCACAGGCGCCTGTTGCGCATGCTGGGCGGCTTCACCCTCCAAACCCGCAACACCGACTCCTGGGAAGGCTGGTACTGGGGCGCGAAGCACGTATGGGGCTGCGAGAACCTCGGCCAGATGGTGCCGGTGTCGAACGTCGCCTGGGACATCTCCACCAACAGTGACGCCGTGCTCTTCTGGGGCTGCGACCCCGAGACCACGCCGTGGGGCTTCAACGGCCAGATGGCCAGCCGCCTCAGCTACTGGTGGACCGAGCTCGGCATCAAGCAGGTCTACATCGCTCCCGATTGCAACTATGGCAACGCGGTACACGCCGACAAGTGGATCCCAGTGCTGCCTAACACCGATGCCGCCCTCTACCTGGGCGTGGCGCACACCTGGATGGTCGAGGGCACCTACGACAAGGAGTACGTGAAGACCCACTCCGTCGGCTTCGACAAGTTTGAGGAGTACGTGCTGGGCAAAACCGACGGTGTCGCCAAGACCGCTCGGTGGGCTGCCGAGATCACCGGGGTGCCCTCCTACACTATCAAGGCGCTCGCCCGTTACTGGGCGAAGAAGAGGGTGTCGGTGGCCATCGGCAACGGCGGTCCCGGCGTGCGCGGCCCGTACTCCACTGAGCCGGCGAGGCTTCAGGCCTGCCTGCTCGCCATGCAGGGCGTGGGCAAGCCCGGCCGGCACCAGATGAAGATGATCGAGTGGGGCCTCTACAACAAGAAGACCAACAACCCCTTCCCGCCGCCCAAGTACGTGCCTCTCGCTCTGGCGGCGAATCGCGGCTGGGCCTACACCGATACTCCGCCGCAGTTCATCCCGAAGGACATGATCCACGACGCCATCCTCAAGCCGCCGATAAGCTGGTACGGCACTACCCTGTCGCGCGACTCGGTCGACCAGCAGTTCATCAAGTACACGTATCCGCGCGAAGGCGGCACGCCGATCCACATGATCTGGACCGACAGCCCCTCGTGGATCACCTGCTGGAACGACACCAACGCCTTCGTTAAAGCCCTGCAAGATCCGCAGATCGACTTTGTTCTCGCCCAGCATCCCTGGATGGAGAACGACTGCCAGATGGCCGACCTGGTGCTGCCGTCGAACACCATGCTCGAGGTCGACGACATGGGTGTGGAGTCGCAGTCAGCCGCGTTCTCCCTGGTCTTCCACGAGCCGAGGGCGGTCGAGGCCCGCGGCGAGTCCATGAGCGACTACGAGATCGTCTGCGCCATCGCCGAGCGGTTCGGCGTGCTTGATACGTACACGCAGGGCAAGAGCGTCGACGACTGGATCAAGACCGGATGGGAGCACTCGGGCTGCGCGAACGAGATCACCTATGAGGAGCTCAAGGACAAGGGCTACTACGTGGTGCCTCAGGATCCGGACTGGAAAGAGAACAAAGCGGGCATGCTCGCCTTCTGTGAAGATCCCGAGAAGAACCCGCTGTCTACGCCGAGCGGCAAGATCGAGTTCTACTCCGAGCGTCTCGCCACGCACTTCCCCGACGACAAGGAACGTCCGCCGGTACCCGGCTGGATCGGCAACGGTGAGTCGCATCAGGAGTGCATCGGCGGCGAGCGCTCGAAGCTCTATCCGTTGCTCGTCATCAGCAACCATCCGCGCTGGCGCGTGCACTCTCAGCACGACGACATGACCTGGCTCCGCGAGATCCACACCTGCAAGGTCATGGGCCCCGACGGCTACCAGTACGAACCGTTGTGGATTCACCCGACTGACGCGGCCAAGCGCGGTATCGTCGACGGCGACGTGGTCAAGATCTACAACGAGCGCGGCGCGGTGCTGGCCGGCGCCTGGGTCACCGAGCGCATCCGGCCCGGCGCCATCTACATCGACCACGGGGCCCGCTGGGATCCCATCGTCGCGGGCGAGCTCGACCGTGGCGGTGCCATCAACACCATCACGCCGCACAANNCGCACAACATCACCTCGAAGAACGTAGCCGGCATGGTCTGCTCGGGTTTCCTCGCAGAAGTCGAGGCGGCCGATCTCCAGGCGATACGCAAGCAGTATCCCGAGGCCTTCAAACGACCTTACAAGGCCGACGCCGGTCTCCGCCTAGAGCGGGTGCTGGAAGGGGGTGAGTGAGATGGGCAAGGTAATGGTGATAGACATCACCA
>PMIZ01000389.1 GCA_003157225.1 Actinomycetota bacterium
CGTCCCTTGCCTCCAGACAGCTCGAAGCCCTTCACGACGCCGGTCTCGGAATCAAAGTAGAAGTCCTCGATCTTGCCCAACTCCCGGCCATCGGTGGTCGCTACTCGCGTTCCGATCAGCACATTGCCACCCTCGAGGACCTCGCTCATCTCTGGAACCTCTGAGGCCTTCTTGATGCTTGCCTCCTCGTCGATTATGACCGCGTCCAGACCGACAACGCGGAACGACGGCCAGGCCACGACTTTGGCTTCTCTGAACCATCCAGCCTCGTCCATCAGGATCCCGAGGACCCGGCTGCCTTGACGGTCGAGGATCAGATCTTCGACCTTGCCCACCTTCTTGCCGGTGTCTCGGGTGATCACCAGCAGGCCGCCGGCGTCTTTGCCCTTGCGCATGGTCGCTGCCTCCCTAGAAGATGATGCCCGTGGCCCACAACACGACGAACACTACAACGGCGATGACGATGACCGCGACGACAAGCCACGGCCATCTTGGGGTCCGTTTCCCCCTGACTCTTGGCATGATGCTCTCCTCTCGCGCGGGAGCCTGAGACACCTACCGGCTGCGCCCTCGAGCCCCGCCTCTTCCCCGGACGAATCCCAGAATTATGAGGAGCACTACCGCCCCAAGGACGGCCACCCCGAAGCTGCGCCAGTTCCATCCGGTCACGCCCGTGTGGCCGAAGAGATGCATGATGAACCCACCCAATAGCGCCCCTATGATGCCGACGATGATGTGGTAGATGATGCCTCCGCCGCCCCCGGCAAGAAATCCGGCCACCACACCGGCAAAGAAACCGAATATGATCCACGCCAGAATGCCCATGTTCCAACCTCTCCTAGATCCGATTGCCCTGCTGTGGTGATTACCTGCAATCACCGAGGGCCAAACCCCATAGGTGAAGATTACCGGGAGTGCTCCGTTTGCCTCGCAGTGGTGAAGGGAAGAGTAGGAGAGGCTACACGTACCATCAGACGTCGTGCAGACATCGCGCACGCAGACAGGGGGCAGGGCCATGTGGGTGCAGACGGGAGCCTATCATCTGGGTGGTCTCTATTGGCTGATCGCGGCCATAGTGATCTTTATCGTCGCGATCATCGCCCTCATCGTCGCCGGGTCGGCACTGGCACGGGCACGGGCCGCGGCACGGGCAAGCGGCGCCTACTCCCGAGGAGTACCGGGGAGTGCGCCCGGAATGGGATCGGACGACCGGAAGCAACCGGAATCCTACAGAATGCTGGACGAGCGCTACGCCAAGGGAGAGATCAGCCGCGACGAGTACATGCAACGGCAGACGGACCTCCAGACAAAGGTCTGAGGCGGGAGCGAGAGAGATGGACTGGAACATCATCGAAGGCAAGTGGAAAGAAATGAAGGGCCTTGCCCGCGAAGAGTGGGGCAAGCTCACTAAAGACGAACTTGAGGAGATCGGGGGCAAGAGAGATCGTCTAGTGGGCAAGCTGCAACAGAAGTACGGATACGCGTCCGACGAGGCAGCCCGGCGGGCGGACGAGTGGGCAAAGCACCAGGATGCGAAGCAGCAGGCAAAGGCCGGCAAGAGCTAGAGTTCTATCCGAAGGGGAAGTCAGATGCCTTTTTGGCTCATCATAGTGATCATAGTGCTGGTGGTAATGGCTCTTGGCGGAGGTGGGTGGGGATGGCGCCGGCGGGGTTGATCATCGTCAACCCCTCGACTCCTGGCGTGGTCGGGCGGCGAGTCTCGAACAAGACGGAGGTCTAGGAACGCATGTACATCGGCAGCTCAATACTCCTTATTGCCGTGGGAGCGATCCTTCGGTGGGCCGTTAGCTGGCATGTGTCCGGCTTCAACATTCAACTGGCGGGCCTGATCGTGTTCTTGGTCGGGATCCTCGGCCTCGTCATCACCCTGGTTCTCTGGTACACGCGGCGCACGCGAAGCTCCCGAAGCGGCGATGGTGGTTCTCGACGCGGCGATGGTGCGTTGCCTCAGGACTACCGGCCGGACGATTCCGCGCCTCGCATCTAGAAGCGCTCAACCTCCGTCAGAAAATGCGCCGAGTTGCCTGATATTTCTGCACTTCGAGAACTCGGCTACTCCCCATATTGGCAGGCGCTGTTCGAACCCCACGTCGCGCAGGGTCTCACGCTTGGCCGTGTTGTCCGCGGCGACCGTGGAAGCCTCCTGGTGGCGACATCGGACGGTGTGGTTCGCGCGAAGCCCTCAGCGCGTCTTTTGAAGTCTGCCGGCAGCGGGGCGGATCTTCCCGCTGTCGGCGACTGGGTGGCCGTGCTCATCCGCGACAACCTCGGCGCCTTTCTCATCGAGGGCGTGCTTGGACGCGTCAGCGCTATCACGCGTGGCGATCCGGGCAAGACCTCAGACGTCCAAGTGCTGGCCGCCAATATCGACACCGTGTTTGTCGTTCACCCGATCGCCGACCCGCCCAACCTTCGTCGTATCGAGCGCGAACTCTCAGTGGCCTGGGACTCGGGAGCCGTCCCTGTCGTGGTGCTCACGAAGGCGGACCTCTCCGCCGACGCCGACGCGGCCCGCGCGGCCGTCGGGTCGGTCACGCTCGGTGCGGACGTGCTCGCCATGAACGCGCTCGCCGGCGATGGCATTCAGCCGATCCTCGGATACATCTCGGATCATCGCACCGCGGTCCTGATCGGCCCTTCGGGTGCCGGGAAATCCACGCTCATCAACTCGCTCCTCGGCGAGCAGCGTCAAGCGACGCGCGAGGTGCGGGTGAGCGATGGAAGTGGTATGCACACCACGGTGGCGCGCGAGCTGTTCCAGATGCCGGGCGGCGGCGTGCTCATCGACACTCCGGGGCTCCGGGCGTTTGGCCTGACGGGGTCGGAGGAGGGTATCGCATCGGTCTTTCCGGAGATAGCCCAGGCCTCTCGGTCATGCCGTTTTCGCGACTGCACCCATTACGACGAACCGGGCTGCGCGGTCCTGGGTGCCATCGAGTCTGGAACGCTGCCGTCCGAGCGCCTGGCCAGCTACCACAAACTCATGCGCGAGGCGCAGTTGGTGGGGGTGAGGGCGGATGCGTTTGCGCGTGCGGGCGGCGGGCATCGCACGTTTGGGGCCAGCCCGGGCCGGGTAAGTTGAAGGCAGAGAGAGCAACTAGTCTGGCAAGGGATAGGCCGCTCAGCCTCGCCCGGCGCAGCAACACCGGGGACGGTTGGCGCCTAGCGATTTGTCCTTCCGGCTAGACTCTCTCTCTTCTTGTTGGCATACCTCCCGCGGCGGCCTTGCGGAATCCTATCGGGCATGATGCCCACGCTGTGATACACTAACATCAAGCATTCGTCAGGAATCTTCTTTAGGCCTAGCGCCGAGCCTCTCAACCTCCTCGCTCAGTCTCCAGTCTTGCCCTCTCGCGTGTCGCACTATAACTCCGTTCATGGAGGATCTTATGAGTTCAGCAAAACTGTATGTGGGCAACCTCAGCTACGACACGTCGGAAGCCGGGCTCAGAACGGCGTTCGAAGCCCACGGCGACGTGGTGTCCGTAGCGCTCATCACCGACCGCGAAACGGGTCGCCCTCGTGGCTTCGCTTTCGTGGAGATGGGCAGTCCTGAGCAAGCCGAAGCAGCTAAGAGCGCCCTTGATGGCACTCAGCTGGACGGCCGTGCCCTCAAAGTCGACCTCGCCAAAGAGCAGGTGCCGCGTGCGCCTCGCTCGGGTGGCTACGGCGGTGGCGGCGGCTACGGCGGTGGCGG
>PMIZ01000044.1 GCA_003157225.1 Actinomycetota bacterium
ATCGCCGGTGGCCCCCGTGAACGCGCCGCCGATGTCGTTGACATGGACGAGCGCCGCACCCAGGATCGCGGGAATGCTGAGCAGGAACGAGAACCGCGCCGCCGTCTGCCGGTCGAAGCCCAGGTAGACCCCGGCTGAGATGGTGGCACCCGAGCGGCTCAGGCCCGGAGCGATCGCCAAGGCCTCGAAGCAACCCACCACCAAAGCGTCCAACGCCCGCATGCTTTCCAGCCCACGCAACCTCCGCCGCACCGGACTCGACACCGCCGGTTCGCTCACACCGCGGCCGTCGCCGGGAACCGGGCTCGGCTCGGTCGCATTGAGGTTACCAGTCGCCGGGCTCGTCTCGGCTGCATCGGACACGCGGCGATAACTCCTCCGCTCGGCCGCGACACCGACAGGCTCGCTCGCCGCTACCTCTTGCCCCGTGCGGCTTAGCGCGATGTCTGCGCCCCAAAGCAAGAACCCGGTGACCATGAGGAAGATCCCCACCGACATGGTGCTGGTGAAGAGCCCTTCGAAGAACTTCGCGAACACCACTCCGGCGATCCCGGCCGGGACCGACCCGATAACCAGCCATAGAAAGAGCCGTCGCCAATAACGGGCCCTTTCCGGGGCCATCCGCCGAGGAGCCACGAGCGCGACCACCATCTTCGAGATGTCCCGGATGAAGTACCCGAACACCGCCACGAGCGTCGCTACGTGCAAAAGGATGTCGAACCCCAAGGCAGGGGCCGGGATGTTGAAAAACTCCGGCAGAAGGACCAAGTGACCGGAACTAGACACGGGTAGGAACTCCGTGAACCCCTGGACGATCCCCAGGATCAAGGCCTGAAGGACGGTCAAAGTCTTGTCTGCTCCCTTCTGCCGCCGGACGTGCTGGCCTGCAGCATACCTACATTGCGTAGGCTAGGAAAGGCTGACAAGCGACTTGGCCTAGAACAGGCCCCCGCTCACGCGCCCCCACAACGCCGAACCTGTGCGGATCGCTCCAACGGCTACAGCGGCTTTCAGGGCGTCTCCCAGCAGGAACGGAGTCATACCCACCGCGACCGCGCGGCCCAGCCCCATCTGCGGGAAATGGCTCAGCCACGGTAGCGCAACGGCGTAGATCACGGCGCTCGCAGCGACGGCACCCGCGGCCAACTGCAGGAGCCCGCGCCAGCTCGCTATCGTGCCGGCCCGACGCACGTGGGACGCGGCAAAGCCCATCACGTACGCCGCGGCCACGAACCCTACCAGGTAGCCGCCGGTGGGCCCGAGCAGGATCGCGGGGCCGCCCGTTCCATTGTGGAACACGGGCGCGCCGGCAAGCCCGAGCGATACGTAGGAGAAGACTGTCGACGCCCCCCAGACCGGGCCCAGTGTCGCGCCTGCCAGTAGAACGGCCAAGGTCTGCAGCGTGAGCGGCACGGGGAAGAAAGGCACAGACACCCAGGCGCTGGCCGCTAAGAGGCCCACAAACGCTGCACTGAGCGCCACTTTGAGCGGCCAGCCCCGCACGGCCACGCGGGCGCCGCCGACGGCGGCGCCGCCCGAGAGACCCATCATGCGCGGATCTGCGGTCGAGGGCCGCGAGGTCCTGGAAGGCGTGCTCATCAGTTCGTCTCCCGTGGTCGGGGGCAGGTGTGAGTAGTCTAAGTGGACGCGCCCGGCGCTGTCAACCTGGAAGCGCCCTCGGGTCTACAGCATCTGAGCCAGAGTCACCTCGCCGGCGATCACGGCCTTCAGAGCGCCGGAGGGCTCCCGCACGAGAAGTTCGCCTTCCCGGCCGATCCCCGTCGCGATGCCCGCTGCCACGACTTCGCGGCCCCGCGACCCCGATCGCACGATCACCTGCGATCCCGCGAGCGCATCGCGCTCGCGCAGCGCGGTCATGAGGTCGGCACATCCCGGCGCGGGGATGCCGGTCTCGAGCTCTCCCCAACGCAGGGTCAGCCGCTCCAGGAGGCGAGCGAGCAGCCAGCCCCTGGGGACCTCTCTACCCAGGGCCTCTCGCAACGAGACGGGCTCGGGCCGTCCCGAGCGGTCCTCGCCGGAGGCCTCCAGGGCTGCCCCGGGCGCTCCGTTCACGTTCAGGCCCAGTCCGGCGACCGCCCAGTTCAACCGGTCGGCGTCCATGGACCCTTCCAGGAGGATGCCGCACACTTTCCTGCTGCCCAAGAGGACGTCGTTGGGCCACTTCACGGCTACCGTGGGCCCGGCTTGTGCCGCCCCGGGTGCCGGCGCCGTCCCCGGCAAAGTCTCGAGGACCTCCGCCACGGCGACCGCCGCCGCCAAAGAGAGGAGATGCGCCTGCCCGGGAGCCAAGTCGGGGCGAAGGAGAACGGAGAAGGTGAGGTCTTTGCCGGGCTCGCTGATCCAGCGCCGCCCCAGGCGTCCCCGCCCGCCTATCTGGTGGTCGGTCACGGCGATCGCTCCAGCACCTGATCCCGCGGACGCGGCCGTCTTCAGGTAGGGGTTGGTCGACTCCGAGCGGCGTTCGTAGTGATACGGCAGCCCGGCAAAGAGGGCGCCGGGGCGCGGGCACGCGGCCTCGTCCACGTCGGGGACTGCGCCGGGGCGTCCAGGGGGGCGCGCTGAAGCGCCGAGCAGCAGGGGCAGGAGGGCCTCTCCCACAACTAGGTCGGAGAACGGCGATTCGAGCCGATACCCCTTCCCGGAGACCGCCCTCACGTCGAAGCCGAGGTTGTGAAGCTGCACGATGTGCTTGTGCACCGCCGCCCGGGAGATTCCCAGATCGCCGGCGAGCGACATCCCCGATGTCGCTCGCGGTCGTCCGTCGGCCGCGTCGAGCGCGCCGGCCAGCCGCGCCACGAGACGCACTCTCTGTGCCTGGCCTGGCTCGATCAGTCCTCCGGCGAGGGCCCAGACAACGGCGCGGTCCACCTGAGATATGTCGTCGCGCGAGCTCATCGACACCGCCGTTCGGAATCGCCACAGCGACACACAGGACTCGCTCCGTCGCCCGAGAATCTAGATCATGTGCCCTGGAAACCTTTTTGGGGCCGGAAGCATCTGCTATCCTGTGGCATCCCCGAACCAGGAAGTGAAGGACCTTTTTGACCAAGTTGAACCTTGCCCTCAAGATCCGGCGAAGCAGTTGGGTCACGCGGATACTGATAGCTCTAGGCGTTATTCTAGCGCTCTGCTTGTTGGTCATCCTAGTCGAAGCGGGGGTCTCCCATAACAAGATCCACGCGGGCGTGAGCATCGCGGGCCACGACATGGGTGGTCTCACGCGTGATCAGGCGATCGCGAAGCTCACGAAACTGGCCAACGACGCCCAGAGCAACCAGATCCTGCTCACCAGCCCCNNCACCACGTCGACGTGCCGTTCAAAGGCACGGTAGACACGCAGAAGCTGGACAGCCTCATCGCAAGCGTGGCCAAGGTGCTCGACGTCCCGGCCGTCAATGCGGGGCTGACTATCGCGAACGGCAAGATCACCGTGGTCGAGGACAAGCCGGGCACCGTGGTGGACCGGGAGAAGCTTCGGGAGCAGCTCAAAGCCTTGCTCTTCACCTTGCATGCCACTGAGCTTCCCGTGCCCATGAAGGTTGACAAGCCGGCCGTGGTCGCCCAAGACACACAGG
>PMIZ01000204.1 GCA_003157225.1 Actinomycetota bacterium
GAAGAACTGCAAGCAGTTCAAGGCGGTGCTGATGGGCGGACCTTCGGGCGGCTGCCTGGCGGAATCACTCCTGGTTCTGCCTGTAGACTACGAGACCTTCAACCAGACGGGCGCCATCGTCGGCTCGGGCGGCATGATCGTCATCGACGAGGACAACTGCATCGTCGACACGGCCCGGTACTTTCTCAGCTTCACTCAGCGGGAGAGCTGCGGCAAGTGCCCGCCTTGCCGCATCGGGACCAAGCGGATGCTCGACCTGCTGACGAAGATCTGCGAGGGACGGGGTACGCTTGGCGATCTCGACTTCCTCGACGAAATAGCCCAGCAGGTCAAGGTGGGCTCGCTGTGCGCGCTTGGCGGCACGGCCCCTAACCCTGTGTTCACGGCCCTCAAGTACTTCAGAGACGAGTTCGAGGAACACGTCGTCGACAAGAGGTGCCGCGCGGGCATTTGCACTGCGCTCGTCACCTACTCGATAGATCCGGAGACGTGCACGGGTTGCCGAGCGTGCGTCAGAGTATGTCCGACCGGCGCCATCGCCGGTGAAAGGAAAGAAGTCCACGTGCTTGATCAAGAGCTCTGCATCAAGTGCGGCGCTTGCTACGAGAAGTGCCGCTTCGACGCTGTGAGGAGGTCCTGATGTCCGCCGCCGATACCACCGGGGTGCAAACGCTGACCATCACCGTCAACGGGAAAGAGGCGCACGCTTTTCCCGGGCAGACCATCCTAGAGGCGGCCCGCGCCGCCGGGGTGGACATCCCGACGCTGTGCCACGATCCCCGGCTGGAGCCCTACGGGGCCTGCCGGCTCTGCTTGGTCGAGGTAGAAGGTGCGCGCGGACCAATGGCTTCCTGCGGGACGGCGGTGCGGGACGGCATGAAGATCCAGACGCACACCGAGAAGATCATCAAGCTACGCAAGTTCGTACTCGAGCTCTTGCTCACCAACCACCCACTCGACTGCCCCGTGTGCGAAGCAGCGGGCGACTGCCGGCTGCAGGACTACGCGTACGAGTACCTGGTCGACATGGTCCCCTGGGGCTGGAGACCGCCCGAGGTAGGTGACCCGGGGCCGCATCCGAACGTGGCCCACTTCGGTGCCCGTTGCATCCTCTGCGGGCGTTGCGTGCGGATCTGCCGGGAAGTGATGTCCATCGGTTGCTGGGGCTATCTCAACCGAGGATACGAGAGCGAAGTGGACACTCCCTATCGGCTGCCTCTCCAGGAGGTAGATTGCGTGTCGTGCGGGCAGTGCGTCAGCGCGTGCCCCGTGGGGGCCATCGTCGGGCAGAGGACGCCGCAGGGCGCACGCGTGTGGCAGACGGAGAAGACCGTCACCACCTGCTCCTACTGCGCCGACGGCTGCAGGCTGGTCATGCATAGCTATCGCGATCGGGTAGTGAGGGTGGCCTCGGAGACGGAGAAAGGCCTCAACCTGGGCAACTTGTGCGTCAAGGGACGTTTCGGCCAGGGATACGCGGATGCCCCCGACCGGATAACAACGCCCCTGGTTCGCAACGCCAAGGGCGAGCTGGAGCAAGCCTCCTGGGAGGATGCACTGGCGCGGGTGAAGGACGGGCTTGGCAAGGCGATTGGGCGCCAGGGCGGCAAGGCCGTCGCGGCGATCTGCGGCACCAACGTGACCAACGAGGCCGCCTATCTGTTGCAGAAACTCATGCGCACCGTGGTCGGCTCGAACAACGTTGACGCGATAGACCACGCCGACCAGGCGGCGTCGGAGCAGGCTCTGGAAGCGGCCTTCGGACTCGCCGCCTGCACCAACTCCCGCGAGGACCTGGCCAAGGCCGACGTCATCCTCGTTGTGGGCGCCGATCTGACCGCGTCCGACCCCGTACTGGCCCTCCACGTCATCAAGGCCATCCGCTCGGGCAGGACGGTGCTGGTTGTCGACCCGCGTACCACGGATCTGGCCGGGAAAGCGACGAACCACCTGGCGATCAAGCCGGGCACAGACCTGGCGGCCTTGCGGGGAATCATGCGGCATATCCTCGATCTGGGACTGCAGGATGCCGCTTTTGTCGGCGAGCGCACCGAGGCCTTCGCCGGCTTCGAGGCGTCACTCAAGGGCGTCGACCTGGCGGCGGAGGCTGCGCAGTGCGGAGTGGAGCTCGACGCGTTACGGGCGGTGGCCGTTGCCTTCGGCCAGGCAGGCGCGGCGGCCATCATGTACGGCGCCGGCGTCACCCGCGGTCCCCAGGCGGCTGCGACCGTAGCGGCTCTGGCGGGTCTTGCGTTGCTCACCGGCAATCTGGGACGCCCGGGTACCGGTCTCTACCCGCTTCGCTCGGGCGCCAACTCGCAGGGTCTGGTTGACATGGGAGTGCGTCCCGACCGCCTGCCCGGCGGCGTCCGGATGTCCGATGCTCAGGCGGTGGTGAGAGTGGGCGCCGCGTGGGGCGCGAACCTTGGCGGACTGACACCTGGAGCCTCGGTTGCGGAAATGATCTCCGGGATAGAGAGCGGAGATATCGCAGCCCTATACGTGGTCGGCGCCGATCCGGCCTTAGCGATTCCAGACGAGAAGCGAGCACGCGCCGCCCTCGAGAAGGTTGACTTCTTGGTGGTTGAGGACAGCTTCCCCAGCGACACCGCTCGATACGCGGATGTGGTGCTTCCCGCGGCGGTGGCTGGCGAGGACGAGGGCACGTTCACCAACATCGAGCGTTTCGTCCAGCGCGTTCGCCCCGCGGTGCCGCCGCGCGGCGAAAGTCAGCAGGATTGGAAAATCGTTCAGCTCATGGCCGGGGCGCTCGGGGCAGACTGGGCCTATTCGCAGCCTTCGGACGTGATGCGGGAGATATGCGAGGTGGCCGCTCCGTACAAAGGCATCTCGTACCCCAAGATAGACGTCGCCGGAGTCCAGTGGCCATGCGATAGCTCCAACTGCCAAGGAACGCCGATCCTCTTCGCCGAGGAGTTCGGCGGGGGAAGGGCTGCTTTCGCGGCTGTGGAGAGCAACATGGGCGCTGCGGGGGCGGACGACAAGTTCACGTGGACGCTTCTAACGGGCACCGCCCGCGAGCACAACGCCACCGGCGTGCGGACGCGGCGGGCGCCTGGGATCACCAAACTCGCGCCCGAGGCGCGCCTGCAGCTCAATCCTGCCGACGCGAAGGCGCTGGGTGTCTCCGCCGACGGCATGGTGCGAGTCACCGCGCGGAATGGTGGAGTCGTCGAAGCCGCCGCGTGGGTCAGCCCGCGGGTACCTGCGGGAGTGGTGTTTCTTCCCGGCTTCAGCGCGACGGCTCCGGTCAACCGTCTGCTAGGCCCGGAGGACGGCGGCAAGGTAGCGGTAAGCATAGAGCGAGCGTAGCTACCTCGTAGACAGGTCGAAGATAGGTCGAAAGAAGTGGGGCGCCGCTGCCTTNNCCCCCCACTCGCTTCTGAGACCAAGGTCGGTTCAGCCAGCGGTGGCCGACCGCCCCGCTTCAAGCAACCACTAGGCCTTCGCCTCTCTCTGTTTGCGTGATTCGCGGGACTTGTCATTGAGCACTATGAGACGGTCGACGACCAAGCGATTGATGGAGCCCCTGGGATATTCGCCTCTTGGTCCCGGTGTGCCGGCTGGAAGACCGGTGAGGATGCTGATGCCTTCG
>PMIZ01000227.1 GCA_003157225.1 Actinomycetota bacterium
GAATGTTCATTTCTACCCATTCACCCAGGGAGTCGCCCGGCGAGCCGGCAGTAGGAGCGAGCGTGGTGGACGTGGCGCCGGAGGTGGGCGTGGTGGTGGAAGAGGCTGACGTTGTGGAGCTGGCCAGCACCGTCGTGGAGGTCGTCTTTACGATGGTGGTCGTCGTTGTCACGGTGTGGTGCTTGTCGAGAACCAGCTGCCATACGGCAACGCCGGCGCCGGCAAGGACGATGACCGCCGCGGCGATGCCCAGCCATAGGCCTAAGCGGCTAGTCCGGGAGGGCGGGGCGCCGTAGGCGCCCGGACTCGGCGGCACCTGCGAGGGATAGCCTGCGGAATCGGGTTGGGCGTAGCTACCACCGTAGGTCGGCGGTGTGGGAGGCGGTGGGTTGAAGACCGGGGGAGGCGGCGGGCTGAAGATCGGGGGAGGCGGTGGGACGAGCGCTGGGCCGCGTGTCACCTCGCGACCCGGTCGGATCTCGGTGTGCTGGTCCACCGGGGAGCCGACGGGGCTGTCGACGGGTGCAGCGGCGGGGATGCCAACTGGGAGAGTGGCGGCTTTCTCCACAGGAGCGCCGCAGTTGACGCAGAAGCCGGCCCCTTCCGGCAGCAGGCTGTCACATGCCTTGCAGAACATGAGAGCACCTCCGTCCGACCCAGATCCAAGCGGGCAACAGTGCGTCCCGCATACCAACTGTAGCGCATGGAAGCGGCCGGCGCGCGTCCGCCGGCTGGTTCTGACCGGGGCCGCCGGGCCGCGTGGTAGCCTTTCCGCCATGACGCACACGACCGGAGGATGTGGCTGTTCGTCCTGATCAGCCCCATCGTCTTGGCGGGCCTTGCGCCGAGCGCGGTTCTCGGGTTGGTCACCTAGGGGTTTCGCCCTTCAGCCGCCTGCTTGCCAGCCGTCTCGCGGTCACCTAGGAGGCTGCTAGAATCTCGCGAATGACGGTCTTCCTTCTGATTGTCTCCTTCGTCGTCATCCTTGCTGGTTGCGAGCTGTTCTGCAACGGAGTGGAATGGTTCGGCCGCAAGTTCAACCTGGGGGAAGGCGCTGTGGGCAGCGTGCTCGCCGCTGTCGGTACGGCGCTGCCCGAGACTGTCATCCCGCTCATTGCCATCCTCATCTCGCGCGGCAAGGCCGGCCGCGAGATAGGCGTCGGCGCCATTTTGGGCGCCCCCTTTATGCTCTCCACGCTGGCCATGTTCGTCTGCGGCGTTTCCATAATCATCTTCACGTGGAGAAAGCGGCGTACGCGGAAGATACGGTTCAACAAGACCATCATGGGCCGCGATCTGCTGTTCTTCCTCTGCGCCTACTCGGTCGCCATGCTCGTGGGGCTCGTTCACATAGGGCCCTTCCGCTATGCGGTGGCGGTGCTGCTCATCGTCGCCTATGCCCTGTACGTGCGGCAGACCATGAAAAGCGAGGGCGACCTCGAAGGCGAGAGCCGTTCGCTCTATTTTCACCGCACCGCGGCGTCGCCCCACCTCAAGGCGGTCATTCTCCAGATAGTCGTCTCCCTCGTCGCCATCGTCTTCGGCGCCGACCTGTTCGTGCGCGAGTTGACGACCGCCGCCAAATCGTTGGGAGTACCGGCTCTTGTGATATCGCTGCTCCTGACCCCGTTTGCCACGGAACTGCCGGAGAAGTTCAACAGCGTCATGTGGATGCGCCGCAAGAAGGACACGCTCGCTTTGGGGAACATCACCGGAGCCATGGTGTTCCAGAGCACGTTCCCAGTGGCGATAGGCATGGCGTTCACCGATTGGCGGCTCTACGACCAGGGGGACTGGCATGGGGTCGTTGCTGCCGGAATAGCCCTCTTGGCGGGAGCGATACTCTACGGAAGGCTTCGCCTGACGAAGAAAGGGTTCGGACTGGGCTCACTGCTGTTCGGCGGCGTGCTGTACCTTGCTTTTCTCGGCGTGACTCTCTGGTCCATCCGGTAGGCGGCAGGCCTGGTAAGCCGTCTTCCACGCGGGGGCGCCGGCGCCGGGTCCGCGAATCAGCGGGAGGTCTCTACTCGGCTACCAGGCTCGGTTTCGGTACGCTGACAGTGGCGCCCACCGACTTGTTGCCGAGAAGCCAGAGTTCCAGTGCTTCGGCTACGCCGTCCCGTTGGTTCGAAGACGTGATCATGTCCGCGGCCGCCTTCGCCTCGGGCGTCGCGTTGCCCATGGCGACCCCGATGCCGGCCCACTGCAGCAGGGCCGCGTCGCTGTCGTCATCGCCGATGGCCATCGTCTGCTCGGCCGGGATCTGCATCTGCCGCGCCAATTGCTGCGCCATGGCGGCCTTGGAGGCATCGACCGAGACGATGTCGACAACGCCGGGCGTGTTCTCATAGACGGTAGCGCGTCTCCCGACGGTCCGCTTGATGGTCGCTATCGCGGTGGCGGCGACAACCGGGTCGAGTTCCCTCAGGTCGAGAAAGACCTTGTCGATGGGCTCGCCTGCTCTTAGTACCTCGTCGACCGTCCCGATGCCGTGAGGGTCGGACAGCTCGTAGTCCTTGATGCTGTCAGGCTCCAGATTGCTCAGACGATCGGTGAACCATTCGTCGTCGCTCTCCACGTTGGCCACAGCGCCCAGGCTTCTCCCCAGGGCGACGATCTCGATGGCCAGTCCCGGCTCAACGGACGCGTGCACCAGTCCGGCTCCCGCCCGCACGTTCCAGAGGAGCGCTCCGTCACAGGAGATCACGGGGGCCGTCAGCCCAAGTTCCTGGTGCAGCAGGCGGATCTCTCGCGGCGGACGGGACGAGACGAGCACTATCTCGACGCCGGCCTCGCGCACGTTCGCGATGGTCCTCTTCGTCCGCTCGGTGACGTGGCGCGGGCCGGATAGCAGGGTGCCGTCGAGGTCGATGAAGACCAGCCTCATCACCCGCCCCGTGCCTGCCAACTGGGCCAGCCCCCTCGCGACGTGGTCCAGATGCTGCCGCATGGTCTGACGCGCCTTCTGCTCGTCACCCGCTCTGATGGCCCGGCGGATGGCGTCATGTTGCTGCTGGAGCGTGATCGCGCCCCCGGGCTCTTTGTAGTACACGGCGAAGATGGCGGCCATGTGGTCGTGCAGCAGGTCGACCGGCTCCTGGATGACTCGTTCGAACAGCGGATTGTGCGTCGCTTCGGCGATAGCCGCGTGAAACGCGACGTCTTCTTCTGGGGAGATGATGTCGCCTGGAGCGGTGAGGAGGATGGAGAGCCGGTGCAGGTCCTCCAGGGTGGCGCGGCGCGCGGCCAACCCGGCCGCTTCGATCTCAACGGCGCTCCGCACCTCCATCAGCTCGATGATGCGTTCTGCTCCCTTGCCGAGAAGGGAGGAGAGTGGCTCGGCGAAGCTGGGTGAGGGCAGACTCGACACCGTCGTTCCCCGCGCCCCGCGGCCGGCGACGAGAAGCCCGTGGGTCTTCAGCTCGCGCAGAGCCTCACGAACGGCCGGGCGTCCGACTCCTAGCCTCAGGGCCAGCTCGCGCTCCGAAGGGATACGGTCTCCAGGCTTGTAGTCGCCAGAGCTGATGAGTCGCCGGAGTTGCTCGGCTACCTGATCGCTGACAGTCTGAGGCGTGACGGGATGTAGCCGGCTCTCGGCCGGGCGGTCGTCGCTTCCGGACATCGAAGGGCGCTTGCTTTCGTCCATAGGTATGATGGTAACACCATCAGATGGGCAAAGCCAGCAGACTACTAGACCGGGTGGGCCTCCATGCCCTTGGTCTCGGAGGCCGCGGCCAGCTCCTGCCGCTTGGCCTTGCGCTTGGCCACGATCTTCGCCAGCCAGATGCCGATCTCATACAGGATGACCAGCGGGACCAGCATGAGCATCATGCTGACGGGATCCTGGCTCGGAGTGAACACCATGGCTATGACCGCCTCCACCAAGACGGCGTACTTGCGGTATTTGCGCATCTTCTTGTAGTCCAGGATGCCGATCCACGCCAAGAGCATCATGATGAGCGGTAGCTCGAAGACGACGCCGAAGGCGAGCACGAACAGCGAGACAAAGCTGATGTACTTGTCCGCCTGGAGGAGCATGTTGAAATACCTGCTGCCGTAGTTGACCAGGAACTTCAGCCCCACCGGCAAGACGATGAAGTAGGCGAAGGTGATGCCGCCGAGGAAGAGCGCGGTAGTAGCGGCGACGTAGGGCATCACGCTCTTCTTCTCGTTCTCGTAGAGCGCCGGCATGATGAAGGCCCAGAACTGGTAGAGGATGAAGGGGAGCGAGACTATCAGCCCCGCGTAGATCGAGATCTTGAGGATCGACATGAAACCCTCGGTGACACCAAAGACGCTCAGGTTCTTCACAGAAGTGGATTGGTAAAGAGGGTGCATAAGGACGCCAAAAACATGCTTCCACTCGATGAAGCACGCGATGCACGCCGCCACCAACACAAGCGCAACGTAGGTGAGGCGCTTCCGCAACTCACCCAAATGCCCCATGATGGGCATCGCCTTGGCTTTGTTTTTTGCCATCGGGGAAGTATAGCCCACGCCGGCCCGAGGCACGGCCCGGGCGGCCAGGAAGCGAGCNNGATGCGGCGCGTCCCGGCGAGCGGTTCTGGAGTGCATTGCGCGGGCAACTTTGATTTGTTATCGTCACGCTGATTCCACCGCGGCTGTCGTAGACGGCAGCACAATAGCGGCTCAGTCGTTGACTTGACCTTCCGGTCCGAGGTGCTCGCTTGGTAAACCCGACCATCGACTTGGTCGTACAGTTCGCCATCATGCTCGCCATTGGGGCGGCCATGGCGATAGCGTTCGTGAGCATTTCGCACCTGCTCGCTCCTCGCAGCACGAACCCCAACAAGGGTGAGCCCTACGAGTGCGGCGTGGTGCCCCGGCACGACGCCCGGGCCCCGTTCAACATCCATTACTATCTGGTGGCTGTGCTGTTCGTGCTGTTCGACCTCGAAGCGGTGTTCGTCTATCCCTGGGCCATCACCCTCCGCAAGCTGGGGACGCCCGCGCTGATAGAGATGTTCGTGTTCATCGCCATCCTCTTGGTCGGCTACTTCTACGCCTGGAAGAAAGGCGTGTTCGAATGGGAATGACCGACGGCTCGCTGCGACACGCCACCGACGAGCAGGTGCGAGAGGCCGTCGAGGCCGGGCAGACCGAGGAAGTCATGGGCGGCCCGGTGCGCTTTCCAGGCGGCATCGCCATGCCGGTGCAGATCGAGCGTGTCCTTGGATTTGGGCGCAGCTTCTCCTTCTGGCCCTTGCTGTTCGGCCTCGCTTGCTGCGCCATCGAGATGATGGCTTTGGGAGGCTCCCGGTTCGACATGTCCCGCTTCGGCATGGAGGCCATGCGCGCGTCGCCCCGGCAGGCCGACGGAATGATCGTGGCTGGCTGGTGCAGCATCAAGATGGCGCCGCGTGTGGTGCGACTCTACGAGCAGATCCCCGACCCGAAATGGGTGCTGGCCATGGGCTCCTGCGCCATCTCGGGGAACGTCTGGGACACCTACAACGTTGTCCAGGGGATCGACGCCCTGCTGCCGGTGGATGTCTATGTGCCCGGCTGCCCTCCGCGGCCCGAAGCCCTCTGGCAGGGGTTGGAGATGATCCGCGACCGGGTGAAACAGAGCCGGCATGCCTACGATGGTCTCCGCCGCATCCCGGCCCGAGACGCCATCGCGGGTGACGAGGTGCGCTCGTGAGCGTCGCGGCGGGCCGCGGCGACGCCCTCCCCGAGTCGCTCGTCGTCGCGGCGTCGAAGCTGGAGAAACGCTTCGGCCGGCGGCTTCTGGAGCGCGTCGAGTTCCGGGGCGAGCTGACCTACGTGGTGGCACCTGACGATTGGCTGAGGGTGCTCAGCTTCTGCCGGAGCGCGCCGCCGCTGGCGTTCGACCAACTCGACTGCCTGTTTGGCGATCACCTGCCCGAACGGGCGGCGGCGCCGTTCGCGGTCGTCGTTCATCTGCTGTCGCACACCCATGGTCACCGCCTGCGCGTCAAGACAGTCCTGGTCGACGGGCAACCCGTTCACACCGTGACGGGACTGTGGCCGTCGGCCGGTTTTGACGAGCGGGAGACTTGGGAGATGTTCGGCATTCCCTTCAGCGGCCACCCGGACTTGCGGCGGCTTCTTACCACCGATGACTTTGAGGGCTTCCCGTTGCGCAAGGACTTTCCGCTGCAGGGAACGGTCGGCGGCCGCATCCGCACCGACCTGCGAGGCAAGATCTAGGTGAGCGCGCCGCACGACCTGCACGAGCCTTCCGAGAGGCTGCTGAGGCATGACGCTTCGCCGCCAGAGGGCGATGGGCGAGTGCGGGAGAAGGACGCAGGAAGCGTTCGTAGCAGCGCTACGGACGCGACCGAGGACGCGCTATCGGGCCGGCCAGCGCGCTCTGGCGGCCGAGGCTTCGTTCCTCAGCGGCCTCCTACCCCCCCGGGCAGTCTGTTCGCGCCGGGCGTTGATCCCGACGTCGTGGTGGCCGCCGAGGCCCACGCGGCCGAGGCCCACGCCACCCAGGCGCATGGCGGCGAAGCCCATGCCGGCGGGACCGCGGCACGGCCACGCCCCACCCTCGAGGAGCTGAAAGCGCGCAAAGCCCGCACGCGAGGGCTCCTCGAGCGCAACGTGGACGTGATGACCGTCAGCATGGGGCCGCAGCACCCGTCGATGCACGGGGTCTATCGGGCCGAGTTGGACCTCGACGGCGAGGTCATTGTGGCGGTGCGGCCCGAGATAGGCAACCTGCACCGGGGAGTGGAGAAGCTCTGCGAGCAACGGACCTACCACCAGATCATCCCCCTCACCGACC
>PMIZ01000128.1 GCA_003157225.1 Actinomycetota bacterium
CGCACGCTCGCTCAAACGCTCCGCCAAACTCCCACGCCCCCTGGCTCCTGATTCATTTGAGGACGCCTGCGCGACCCCTTGGGCCCTGGCTGCAAGGGGGAGCAGGCGGGGGGCGCCATCGCCTTCGGCTCGGCGCGCTCAGTGTTGGTGCTCGCTGGCGCATCGCGCCCTGGCGGCGAAGCTTCATTCTTCAGCGGCTTGGTAAGCTTGGCGTAGATGCAATCGACCGGCCGTCCGGAGTCTACATGCGTGTTTCGCCCCGCGGCCTGCGTGCGGCCGTGACATACCTGGCGGCGATCATCGCCCTGTCGGGCGTCGCTCTCGCTTGCCCTAGCTGTGCCGATCCCCTCGCGGGCTCAGCCGGTCTCGGAGATCCCTATCTGCCCTCTGCGGGCAACGGCGGCTACGAAGTGTCGCACTACCAGGTTACCTTGACGGTGGATCCGGTGGCGGACACCCTCGCGGGCACCACCACGGTTCAGGCACGGGCCACGCAGGAGCTTGCCTCCTTCCACCTGGATCTGAGGGGGCTGGAGGTGAAGAGCGTCAGCCTCGACGGAAAGGCCGCCAAGTTCCGGCGCAAGGGCTCGGAACTGGCAATCGTCTGCCCTTCGACACTCAACTCCGGCCAGGACTTCGCTGTGGAAGTTTCCTATGCGGGCACGCCCAAACCAGTCAAGGACTCCGGCTCGTTTTCGTTGGGCTGGCAGGATCAAGACGGCTACATTTTCACCCTCGACGAGCCCAGTGGCGCGGACTCCTGGTTCCCTTCGAACGATCACCCGTCCGACAAGGCCACCTACGAGTTCCGCATCACCGTTCCCAAACCTGGAGTGGCGGCGGCCAATGGGGTGCTGGTGGCTACCGAGGACCAGGGAAGCGATCAGACTTTTGTATGGGAGATGCGGCAGCCTCTTGCCACCTACCTGGCGCAGGTCACGGTGGGCGACTACGTGGTGCAGACCGGCACGTCCCCCAAAGGTGTGGCTCTCCGCAACTACTTCGCTCCCGCGCTAGCCGACCGAGCGGCCGCGGTTTTCGCGCGCACCGGCGACATCATCGACTACTATGCCGGTCTCTTCGGCCCGTATCCCTTCGATGCCTACGGGGTGGTAGTGCCGCCCGTGCAGACAGGCGCGGCCATGGAGAACCAGACCCTGTCGCTCTTTGGTGAGGACATGCTGGAGAAGCGCATGTTCGATCCCACGTCGGCGATGGTGTACTTGGCGCACGAACTGGCCCACCAGTGGTACGGCGACAGCGTTACCGTCGGCCGTTGGGAGGACATCTGGCTGAACGAGGGCTTCGCCGAGTACGCCAGCTGGCTCTGGCTGGAACACGATCAAGGGCGGCAGGCTCTGCAGTCCAAGGTAGATCAGAGCATCGCGAAGCTGACGGGGGAGAGCTACCCGCCACTCGGCAACCCCGGCCTGGACGGGATGTTCAGCACCAACGTGTACGAGCGCGGAGCGCTCACGCTGCATGCCCTGCGGCTCACCATGGGCGACAAGGTCTTCTTCGGCATCCTCAGAGATTGGGCCTCGAAATATCGGTACGGCAACGCCACCACCGATGACTTCATCGCTCTGGTGCGGGCAGACGCGCCCGCCATTTCCGCCGACCGGTTGACCGGATTGCTCCAGTCATGGTTGTTCGGCCGGAAACTGCCCTCCCTGCCCGGACCTTCATCGTGAACCGGTCCCCGCGTCTCTCCCGCTTCGGCAGCTTGGGGATCTTCTTCAGCCGTGACTTCCTGCGCTATCTCGGTCCCGGCTTCATCGTCACGGTGGGCTTCATCGACCCGGGGAACTGGGCTACAAACGTGGCCGGCGGCAGTGAGTTCGGCTACACGTTGCTCTGGGTGATCACGCTCGGGACTCTTCTCTTGATCCTCTTCCAGGGGATGTCGGCGCGGCTCGGCATCGTCACCGGGCACAGCCTGGCCTACAACGCGCGCCGCCGCTTCTCCCGGCCGTGGACGGCGGCGTTGGGCGGGAGCATCGTGCTGGCCTGCATCGCCACCGACGTTGCCGAACTACTGGGCGGGGCGCTGGGCTTTCGGCTGCTGTTCGGGCTGCCGCTGATGGCCGGCGCGGTGATCACCGTCGTCCTTAAGGTCGGGTTGATCGTGACCGGACACTACCGGCACGTCGAGCGAGTGGTCGTGCTGTTCATAGCGGTCATCGCCGCGTGCTACCTGGTCGAACTGGCCCTTGTGGGACCGGATTGGACGCAAGCGGCCCGAGGCGCTTTCGTCCCGCAACTGAGCGGCGCCAGCATCGCCATCGCCATCGGGATGCTCGGGGCGGTCGTCATGCCGCACAACATCTACCTGCACTCCAACGTGGTGCAGAACCGGGAGCAGCCCAGCGACGACGAAGGCCGGCGCAGGCTGATCACCTACGAGAAAGGCGACACCGCCCTCGCCATGGGGGTCGGATGGATGGTCAACATCGCAATGCTGATGGTGGCGGCCGCGGTGTTCTTCAGACACGGGATATCGATCACCACGCTCGAGCAGGCCTCGAAGACCCTGGAGCCCCTGGTGGGGAGCGCCGCTAGGTTGCTGTTCGGCGTCGGGCTCTTGCTGGCGGGTCTCGGCTCGAGCTTCACCTCGGCCATGGCAGAGGTGAACGTGCTCACCGCCTATCTCGGGCGGCCCGAGGACCCGCGCACCACGTTCTACCGCGTCGGGCTCGTCGTGCTGGCTCTCCCGGCACTCGCGGTGATCGCCGTCGCCCGGGACCCGTACCACATCCTCATCTTCAGCCAAGTGGCGCTCAGCATCCAACTGCCGTTCACCCTTGTCCCGCTGCTGCTGCTCGTGTCCGACCGCCGGTTGATGGGCGTGTTCACCAGCCGGGGGGTGGAGCGGGCCTTGGGCATAGTGGGCGCCGCTGTGGTCATGGTTCTCAACCTGCTTCTCATCTACAATCTCGCCGGAGGTCGTCTTTGATGTACCAGCGCATACTCGCTCCACTCAAGCAAGACGAGACCGACGGAGCAGTGATTGAGCACGCCGGCTATTTAGCTGGGCTCACCGGGGGGCACGTGACCCTGATGCACGTCGTCCACAGCCACTCCCGCGACGAGTTGGTCTATAGGGAAGAACAGGTGCGCAAATACCTGGAGGAGTGGGCCGCCCGGCTGTCTCACCGAGCGGCGTCTGTTTCTATCCGCGTGGTTCCGGGGGAGCCCGCGGAGGCGATAACTAGGCTGGCGCGCGAGGAGAAGATGGATGTGATCGTCATGGCTACCCATGGTCACAGCGAGGTGCGACATCTCTTGATGGGCTCCGTCAGCGAGCACGTGGTGAGAAACGGGGACCTGCCCGTGCTGCTCGTGCGTCCGCCCGAGGACGCGAAGTGACAACCTAGAAGGCTAGGCCGAACTCCGGGCGAAAGCGGACCACCCCCCGGATCGCCGACAGCAGGCCGGGGGAGAGTTCCAGCGCCATGAACGCCTTGTCCGGAGCGTCCAACTCCCAGCGCAATCCCCAATGGCGCGCAGGGATGAACCCAAAACGCGGATAGTAGCCCGGGTGGCCGAGCACCACGACGCCCGCATAGCCGGACCCGCGCAGTCGCTCCAGACAAGCTTCCACGAGCATCGTGCCGACGCCCTGTCCTTGCTGCT
This sequence comes from Actinomycetota bacterium, assembly GCA_003157225.1. The sequence continues at coordinate 3,637 of PMIZ01000128.1, forward strand.
CGGGCAGGACGGCGAGGGGACCGAGACCCAGCAAAGAAATCTCTCCCTCTTCGGTTGCGACCGTCACGACGCTGACGAGGACGTGCCCGACGACCTCACCTCCCACCACCCGGCCTCCGGAACTAGCTGGACGCCCGCCCATGTCGGCTGCGTCGCTCGAGCCGGCCGGCTCTCCCCAAGCGCCCCCCTCTCCACCCCAGGTGCTGACGCTCGCGGCAGCGACGGTCTCCGCCCGCTCGTCGGCAACCTCCTCTGCCCCGATCACCGCGACCATCGAAAGGAAGACGGCACCCGCGGCCCGCAGGGCATCGACGATGGCGGCCTCGGCAGCGCCTCCGAACGCGGCTTCGTTCACCCGCCTAATCGTCGGGATATCGTCCAGCTCCTCGCAGCGGACGTGGACCTGAGTGGCGGCGTGCTCCTCGGACGCGTCCATCTCAGCACCGATCGAGGGCGTCGCCCTCGGGCTCGGGATGAAACTCCCGCCCTTCAAGCGCGACTATCCTCTGGGCGACATCGAGCGGCAGCGGCCGGCGCCTTCCGGCGGCGTAGTCGTAGGCGACTATGACGGCCGTGCCTTGGGCGGCCGGCCTGTCCAGCTTCTGGCTCACCGCCACGTGCTCCATCGTGCAGCGGTCCTCGGCCAGACTCAGGATCCGCGCTCCCACCGAGAGAGTGTCGGGGAAGGTGATCGGGGCCAAGAAACGGCAGTCGAGAGAAGCGATGATCACCCCGAACTCGCCCCAACTAGCCCCAGGAGGGTCCAGCCCCAGCCGTAGCAGGTACTCGAGGCGTGCGATCTCGAAGTAGCGAAGGTACCGGGTATGGTTGACGTGGCCGAGGGCATCCATGTCCGCCCAGCGCACCGCCACCTCTGCGACTACTGGGAACTCCTCAAGCATCGTTCCTCCGTGGGAAAGCCAACCGAAAGAATGATTGTAACGCGCCGCAGGCGTCCTCTCGAATCGGAGATACGTCCCGTCGTGAATACGGGTACCCTGTACGCATAAACGGGACCAGTGCCGATCTTGACCGAGCGCAAACAGTTTCTGCTCCGCATCGATCCCAGGCTCTGGGCGGACCTGGAGGCCTGGGCCGCCGACGACCTGCGGAGCGTCAATGGGCAGATCGAGTACCTGCTGAGAGAATCCGTGCGCCGTCGCAAAGGCACCGAGAAAGGATCGAACGATGAAAGACCCGCGGCTGGAGATCCTGGCAGGTAACCTGCTCGACTACTCGCTCGAACTCAAGGCGGGAGAGAAGATCCTCATCGAGGGCGAAGCGGGGTCGCTCGAGCTCCTCGGTGCGCTCGTCGAGGGCTCGTATGCCCGCGAAGCCCTGCCCTTCGTCCACATCGGGGATTCGAGGCTCAGCAGGACCTGGTTGCTGGGTGCCAAGCGCGAGCAGATGGACCTTCGAGTCTCCTGGGAGTTGCAGCGGACGCGAGACATCGACGCCACGGTGCACGTCATGGCCGGCAGCAACGCCTCCGAATTGGCGGACGTGCCGGGGCACATCCTCGAAGCGTCGCACTTGGCCAGCCAGCCGCTCATGGATCTGTACCTCAGCAAGAAATGGGTGCTCCTGCGGTTCCCTACGCCGTCGGCGGCGCAGGCCGCGGGCATGTCCACGGAGGCCTTCGAGGACTTCTGTTTGGCAGTCTCCACCCTCGACTACGCCCGCATGGACAAAGCCATGGATCCTCTGGTCGAGCTGATGTCTCGTACCGATCGGGTGCGCATCGCGGGACCCGGAACCGACATCTCCTTCTCCATCAAGGGGATCCCGGTTCTCAAGGCGGCAGGCAAGAACAATATCCCCGACGGCGAGGTGTATACGGCTCCGGTACGTGATTCTGTCAACGGCACCGTGAGCTATAACACTCCCTCCATCGAAGACGGGGTCACCTTCGAGAATGTGCGCCTCACCTTCAAAGACGGGCGCATCGTGGACGCCGATGCCAACGAACCGGAAAGACTGCGGCAACTGCTGGACACCGACGAGGGGGCGCGTTACCTGGGTGAGTTTGCGCTCGGCGTCAACCCCAGGATCACCCGGCCGATGAAGGACACCCTGTACGACGAGAAGATCGGCGGTAGTCTTCATCTAACTCCGGGCCGGGCTTACGACGACGCCGACAACGGCAACCGGTCGAGCATCCATTGGGACGTCGTGCTTATCCAGACGCCCAAATGGGGCGGGGGCGAGATCTACTTCGACGACGTGCTGGTGAGAAAAGACGGGCTCTTCGCGCTGCCTGAACTCGAGGGACTGAACCCGGAGAATCTGGGCTAGAATCGAGCGGCTAGGAGCCGGCCCGAGCGGCCTCGCTTCGCGAGGCATGTTCTCGCCAGAAGGGCAGCACCTGGGCGATGCGCCAGCCCAAGCCCACGAAGAACCAGGCGAACACGCAGGTCGCGGCCCCCACGGCGAGGATCCGCCAGCCGGGCAGTCCGAGGGCGAAGAAGTGCCGGGTGGACGGCACCGCGAAGGCCAAGCCGAGGATGACGGCCATGGCCAAGATCAACGCCAGCCGCCAGCCGCGCACCGGCCGCTCGATGGCGGCTATGACGCGCAGCCCGACGACGGCAAAGACGATGGTCTCCATGGTCTGGGCATGGGCGACCGATGCTCCCATCCTGCGCATGAGCAGGTACGAAGCGAGCACCGTGACTGTGGCCAGCAATCCCGTTGGGATGACGAACCGGCCCACCCGGTAGACAAATCCCGGGACGAAGCGGCGGGCGTTGGGCGCCAAGGCCAAGAAGAAGGCCGGCACCCCTATGGTCAGCGAGTCGATCACCGTGAGGTGCCGGGGAAGGATGGGATAGGCCACGCCGAAGGCAGCCACCAAGATGGCGAGGGCGGCGGCCCACACACTCTTGTTGGCGAACAGGCTGGCCACGCGCTCGATGTTCGCGGTTACCCTCCTGCCCTCAGCCACCACGCCGGGAAGGGTCGAGAAGCTGGAATCCACCAGAATCAGTTGCGACACCGCCCGTGCGGCTGCTGTGCCGGTGCCCATGGCGATGCCCATGTCGGCCTTCTTGAGGGCAAGAACGTCGTTGACGCCATCGCCGGTCATGGCCACGGTGTGGCCTCGGCTCTGCAGCGCCTCCACCATGGCGCTCTTCTGGTCCGGGTTCACCCTTCCGAAGACCGTGGTCCGCTCCATGAGGTCCGCCAGGGCCTCACCCTCCGGCAGCTGACGGGCATCGAAGGCCTTCTCGGCGCCAGGTACCCCGGCCTTCGCCGCGACGGTCGCCACCGTCGCCGGGTTGTCGCCCGAGATCACCTTGATGGCGACTCCTTGTTCTCGGAAGTAGGCGAGCGTTTGCGCAGCATCGGCCCGGACCCGCTCGCTGAGGACCACCAGCCCCGCCGGGGTCAGGCCCGGAGGGAGAGTCTCCCCGTTGAGCGACGCGTCGGTGCGCGCGAGCAGCAGCACCCGAAGGCCTTCCTCGGCCAACTCGGTCCCCCGGCCGCGAACCTCAGGCCAGAGCGCCTCGTCACCGCCGGCGCCCTCCTGACCCGCGGCCACGATCTCCGGCGCCCCCAGCACCCAGGAGCCGCGGCCGGCGATGCGGCTCGCGCTCCACTTGCGGGCCGACGAGAAGGCCACGGAGTCTTCCACGGTCCATCCCGAAGGCGCCGGCAAGGCCGCGCCGATGGCGTCCAGAGTCGAGTTCGCGACCGCGGCGCTTGCTGCCATGGCCCCCAACACTTCGAGCGCAAGGGCGTCTCGGCCGGGATCCTCGGGAGACCCGGCTCCGTTCCCAATTCCCTCGAACCGTTCGAAAGCCGGGCGGGGCTCGGTGATGGTCCCCGTCTTGTCTATACACAGCACGTCCACTCGGGCCAAGCCCTCCACCGCCGGCAACTCGCGCGTCAGCACCTTCCTGCGGGCAAGCTTGACGGCCGACACGGCGAAGGCGATGCTGGTCAGGAGCACCAATCCCTGGGGCACCATGGCCACCAGCGCCGCAACCGTGTTGGTGACGCCTTCCGCCATAGTCGCGCCCATCCGGAACTGCGCCCACACCAAGAGGGCGCCTACCGGCACGATCCCGACGCCGATGATCCGCAGGATGCTGTTGATGCCGGTCACCAAGTCGGAGCGTAGTCGCGAGTAGCGTTTGCCCTCGCGCGTCAGGCGCTGCGCGTACGAATCTGGGCCCACGGCCGTTGCGCGGCACAGCCCGCTCCCGGCCACCACGAAGCTTCCGGAAAGCAACTGGTCGCCAACGCCCTTTGTCATGGGCACCGACTCACCGGTCAGCAGGGATTCATCCAACTCCAGGCTGCGCGACTCGAGCGTCTCTCCATCGGCGACCACCTGGTCACCCGCGGCGACCACCATGACCTCGTCTAGCACCACCTGATCAACGGGGATCTGCTGCTCTGCACCGTCCCGGATCACCTTGGCAGCGGGGGCCGTGAGCAGAGAAAGGCGATCGAGGGCCACCTTGGCCCGCATCTCTTGCACGATGCCGATGCCGGCGTTGATGAAGATGATCCAGCCGAACAGCGCATCCTTCCATGATCCAAAGAGCAGCATGGCCACGAACAGCACGCCCAGGATCAGGTTGAACCAGGTGAAGACGTTCCCACGGACGATGTCCCAGGTGCTACGGCCACCCGGCCGGGTTGTGGCGTTGGTCTGGCCCGCGGCCACGCGCTGCGCGACCTCGGCTGCTGTAAGCCCGGAAATCGCCTGGCTGACCTCTCCGCTGCCCGCCGGGCCGCTCTCCTGCACGGAGTCGCTCATGTCCCGCAGCCACGCTGGTAGATGGCTACGTTCAGCCAGCGATCGAACTTGAAGCCCACCTCTTCCAGCAGCCCCACGCGGCGGAATCCGGTCTTTTCAGCCAGGGCCACGCTCGCCGAGTTCTCCTCCGCTATCCGTCCCAAAAGGGAGTGGAGACCGTTGACCGCTCCCAAGCGCACCAGCTCGCGAAGGAGGCTCGCGCCGATCCCGCGACGCCGGGCGTCCGAACTCACGTAGACCGACAGTTCGCCCGAAAAGCGGTAGGCAGGCCGGGTGGCGAAGGGGCTGATCGATCCCCAACCGAGCACTTGCCCGTCCTCCTCCCAGACAATCGCTGGGTACGGAGGGAAGTGCTCCAAGAGCCATGCAGCCTGCGTCTCCGCAGTCCGGGGAGCGAGATCGAAGGTGGCGGTGGTGTTCATCACCGCGTGGTTGTAGATCTCGAGGATCGCTCCAAGATCGGATTCGCTCGCAGCTCGTATGGCCAAGAACGCCCCCAGGACCCTTCCGGACGCCGCGTTGCACCAACATCCTAGAGGGTACCATGGAGAACGGGCGCCACTGCGCGGGGAGGAGGCACGATGATCTACGCCGACCATGTCTTGGCATGCCGCCTGGAGGACTTGGACACGGGCGAGCATAGACGACTGGCCACGGTGGCATAGGCCGTCTTCCCCAACGTGGCCATAGAGTGCCTGGAAGTGGGGGGCGGCGTCGCTCTGTGGGTCGGGGAAGGCTTTCCCGTCAACGCCGCCGTCGGACTCGGCATGGGTGTGCCGGTGGAGGACGGCGAGCTCCATCGGCTGGAGGCCTTCTGCCATGACCGCGGCGCGCCCGCGAGGCTGAGTCTCCGCCCGCTCCCCGATGACGGCCTTCTGCACGGGTTGGGACGTCGGGGGTGGCAGGCGGCGGGTTTCGAGCATGTACTTGCCGTGGGACTCGAAACGCGCTCGCCGTCGGGGCGGTCGTTGACGCTGACTGCTGGGAGACTCGACACTCCCTCGATACCGGCGCCAGGGCGTGCAGCAGGCCATTCAACGGCATCGTCTGCAGTTGGCGCGGGATGCGGGTTGCGACCCGGGCGTCACTGAAGCCGAGCCTGGAGGCCAGTCCCAGCGCAACATGGAGCGCCTGGGCTTTCACATCGTCTATACCATGTGGAGTTCGTGAAACCGATCTGAGCCGTGCTCGCCGCCCGCGTACAGGGCGAAACTCGCGGAAAGGGTCAGGACTCCGATGGGGGCGCCGCTCTCGTCCCTGGCCAAGAGAGCCAAGAATCGCCCTCGGCCAGTTCGATGCTCGCGGCCACGGGTGTGCTCGCTACAATCCCAGAGCCTGTCCGAACTTGGCCGCCCGTTCGCCTCGCCCACCGTCGCGGCCCGCTTCGGGGCCGGTGACGTCGAGTCGCACCCAGCCCCTGCGTTGGGAGATGGCCACGGCCTCGTCGACAAGCTCCCGCTCGATGTCCCGGCCCCGATACTCTGGCCGCACGTAGAGCTCGTCGATGACTCCGTACTCGCCGCCCGCGTACACGGCGAAGCACTGCGTCAAGAGGAGGACACCCACGGCCACGCCGTTGTTCTCCTTGGCGAGGATGGCCACCAGACGGCCGGGGGCTCCGCGAGAGCCGGAGCCGCCCTCGAGGTTGCGCCTGATGTCGGCGTGCAGCTTCTCTCGGCTGATCCAGGGCAGCTCCTGGCCTCCCTCCACAACCTCGATGAGGAGCTCCTCCACCAGTTCGAGGACCGCGTAGACCTCGTGGCTCTGCGCTGCGTCGATGTTCATGCGGTCATGCTAACACCCGTTGCCCACCGGCTTGGTCGCCGTGAGCGAGAACTTGAGCGGGATCTCAAGCCGGGCCTCCTACCTGTGCCGTCTCCGCGCGCTGCCGTTGTAGACCAAGCGGGGCTTGAGCTTCTTGGCGGTGCGGTCCGGGCTGGGGATGAGCCGCTGCATGTAAGCGAAGCCTTCGAGGTCGCGGCAGGGGAGCGGTTCCCCGAGCATGAGCTCGATCTCGCGTAGCTCGTTCGCCTGGTCGGCGGCGAGGAAGCTGATGGCGGTGCCGGTCGCGCCGGCACGGGCCGTGCGGCCGATGCGGTGCACGTAGTCCTGCGCTTGGGAGGGCAGGTCGTAGTTGATGACATGCGAGATGCTGTCGACGTCGATGCCCCGGGCGACGATGTCGGTGGCCACCAGGACCCGATAGGTGCCGTCCTTGAACCCGTCCAGCGCGCGCTGGCGCTGGGCCTGGGTGCGGTTGGAGTGGATGGCCGTGCCTCTGATGCGGCTGCGCTCCAGCTGCTTGCAGACCCGGTCGGCACGGTGCTTGGTGCGCGTGAAGACGAGAACGCGGTCCAGCTTCTCCTCTTCGAGAAGGCGGACGAGCAGGTCGATCTTCTGCGTCTCGGCCACGGGGTAGATGGCCTGAGTCACCGTGTCGACTGTGGTTGCACTAGGAGCGACTTCCACCCGGACGGGATTGGTGAGCGTGGGGCCGGCCACGCGCAGCACGTCGTTGGAGAGGGTGGCCGAGAAGAGCATGTTCTGGCGTTTGGCCGGGAGCAGGTTGAGAATGCGGTGCACGTCGGGCCAGAAGCCCATATCGAGCATGCGGTCGGCCTCGTCAAGAACGAGGATCTCCACGTGCGAAAGGTCGACGTCTTTGCGTTGCACCAGGTCGAGCAGCCGGCCGGGAGTGGCCACCAGCAGATCGACGCCCTTGCGCAGCTTCATGAGTTGCGGCTCGTACCCTACGCCGCCGTACACGGCGGCAACGCGCTGGCCGGTGTACCGGGCGCAGGCGCGGCCCACTTCCTCGATCTGACCGGCGAGCTCGCGGGTAGGAGTGACGACCAGCGTGCGGATGAAGGCATGGCTGTGGTCGGAGGGCCGGCGGTCGGTGTGGTGGCCGGCCGGGCCCACCGGGCGATCGCTCGGGCGACCTCTGAAGCCTCGACGGTGTCGGTCGTAGCCAGGGCCGTAACCGGACGGGGTCGCGGCCGTGCCCTCGCCGGCCCGCGGTGCGTCGGCGCGGTGCGCGGCGTCCTCCGGGGAAGCTCCCGGGGTCGGCGTGGCGGCGGCGATTGCGGCCGCGCCACTTGCGTCGGTGCTCTGGCCGGGGTCGGCGGCCCGGGCAGCTTCGGCAGCAGCGACGCTTCGAGCCATCAGCTGGAGTGCTGGCAGGATGAACGCCGCGGTCTTGCCGGTGCCCGTCTGGGCACAGCCCAAGAGGTCACGGCCGTTGAGGGCGATGGGGATAGCTTGTTCCTGAATGGGAGTGGGTTCGGTGTAGCCGAGGCTGCTGACAGCCTTCATGAGGCCTGGGTCCAGGCCGAGGTCAGTAAATAGCATCTAGTCTGTAGCTCCTTGCCGTGCGTCCCGTGGAGGCACTGCGATTGTAGACGCAGTTGATCCATTCGAGATCTTCGGAAAAGAGCGCGGGGGACAACCGTGTCTGTAATAGTGTTTACATAGTATAGCCCAGCCGCCGGACTGCCGTTCGCTGAGTGTGCGGCCCGCCCGGCAAACCGCTTCTGCCGGAGGCGGCAAACCGCTCTGAGCAGGGCAAAACATCAAGGCGGGATGAGGCCACTGGCGCCGCGGCGCGAAAGCGCCTACCCTTGGAGGTGAACGGAGAGGCAAGATCGCGCGCAGAGGGGGAGGGTATGAGACGAGCGACCATGTCAAGACGGTGGATCGCGGCGGCCATGGGGGTTGCCGCCATCACCGTGGTGCTGCTCACGGCCGCTTGTGGCGGAGGGACGCCGACGACCACACTGGCCTCCACCACAACGACCCTCCCCGAGACGACGACCACCGCCGCGCCCACCACCACCAGCGCGCCCGACACAACCACCACCACCGAGGCGGCGACCACCACCACCGAAGCGCTATCCAGTGCCGAGACCAGGCTCGCCGACGGGACCATCAAGGGGATGGGCTTTGTCGACAAGGTGTGGGAGACGGGCGGCAAGCGCTACCTCAGCATCGACTACGCGGAGATGCTCACCGGCCAAGCCGCCATCGACGCCGCCAAGGCCGCGGGGGATCCTCCCCCCGAGGACGACTACTACATCCGCAATACGAA
>PMIZ01000133.1 GCA_003157225.1 Actinomycetota bacterium
GGCGACATCTCCACGTACGACGACCTGCGCATGAAAGTGTCCACGGAAAGCGGTGACGAGAACCTGGCTGCGCCGCCTGTGGGCAATACGTGATTGGACCCGGCGATGTAGTCTCCGAACGCCGTCGGGGTCACGCCGCCGATGAAGATCGCCCCCGCGGACCGCACCCGGCCCAGGAAGGCGCGCGGCGCTCGGAGGTGGATCTCCAGATGCTCAGGCGCATACGCGTTGACCGCCTCCGCGGCCAGCTCGAGGAAGTCCGTTCCGGGAGCCGCGTAGTACGCGAACAGACGTCCGTGGTCGTCGTGTCGCGAGGAGTCCGCGGACCCGTCGCCGCGAGCGCCCATCCGAAGTCTCCCGAGCGCGGCTTCGACCTCTCTGCAGAAGGCTTCCGACTCGCACACAAGCAAGGCTTGAGCCCCACTTCCGTGCTCTTCCTGAGCGAGCATGTCGGCGGACACCCAGTCCGCTCGGCCGGTCGAATCCGCCACCACGAGCACCTCGCTCGGGCCGGCGAGGCTATCGATGCCCACCGAGCCGTAGACCTGGCGCTTGGCCTCCGCCACGTAGGCGTTCCCAGGGCCGCAGATCACGTCAGCGCGGGGGATCGTTTCGGTACCGAACGCCATGGCCGCGATCGCCTGGGCACCCCCCACTCGAAAGACCTTGCGGATACCCATGAGGTGGGCCGCCGCCAGCACGGAGGAGTTCACTCGGCCCTCGCGATCGGCGGGCGTGCAGATGATCAGTTCCCTCACCCCCGCCACGAGCGCCGGCACCGAGTTCATGATCACAGTCGACGCGTAAGAGCCCAGCCCCCCAGGCACGTAGAGTCCGGCCCGGTCCACAGGGAGCCGCCTGATGCCCAGCTTCTGCCCCTGCGCGCCGACGTCCTCCCAGTCCGGGATCAGTTCGTGCCGGTGAAAGAAAGTACAGTTCTCCCGCGCCAATTCGAGAGCGTCGATCAGTTCCGGCTCAACGTCCGCGTACGCCGCAGCCAGTTCCGCTTCAGGAACGGCCAAAGCCCCCACCTCGGCCCCAGGCCAGTCAAAGCGACGGGTAGCTTCCACCACAGCCGCGTCGCCGCGAGTCCGCACGTCGGCCAGCAAACCGGCCACAACGTCCGCGATATCGCGGCTGGACTCGTCCGTGGGACGACCCGCAGCCAACTCGGCGGCGACGGAATCTAGGGTCAAGGGCCTGATTCTCATTGGCTGTCTCCGGGCGACGGCTGAGTTAGGGACGCGGCAAGGATAACTCATCGCACCCGGGTGGCGGACCGGAGGCGCACAAAGGGACCGAAGCCTGCGGCGCGCCGGCCTGCAACCTACTTGACGACGAGCACCGAGCAAGGAGAGAGCCGGGTGAGATTGGAGGCGGAGCCGCCCATGATGCGTCCCAGTACTCTCGAATGGCCCATGAAACCGATCACCAGCAGATCGAACTCTTTGTCCGCCGCGTATCTGACCACCGTCTCCACCTCGTGCCCTGGCGTGATGATCACGTGAAGGGTGGGGCCGGCTTCGGCCGCCTCGGCTCTGGCCTCCTTGGCCAAAGCCTCGAAGTAGCTGTCCTCCTCGCCTTTCTCTTCGAGCACCTCGCCCACCGTCGCCGCGTAGTGCGGCAGATGCTCCTCCACGCAGATCATGTGCAGTTCCGAATGCCAGCACGCCGCCAATCCGACCGCCATGGTGAGAGCTCTTCGGGCGTGGTCCGACCCGTCATGCGCTACCAGAATCTTCTTGAACACCGCGCCCTCCTCTCGGATTGGTCGCTCTGTCTACGATCCGCCGGCAGTCTCTCCCGGTTCAGCGAGCTGAGGCGCCTGGACCGGAGGCTGAAAGAAGCGCTGGGCGATCACCGTGGGGATCACGGCGGTTGCGATGACCACGGTCACGAGCACAGTGAACTGAGTCTTGTCTATGTATCCCGACTGTAGGCCGTAGAGCGAGGCTATGGTGCCGAAGGTGAGCCCCGTGCTCATGAGGAGTGTGACATAGGTAGCGCGCTTTGGCAGATACTTGAGCGCGAGTGGGTAGACCCCGGCGAATTTCGCGGACACCTTGACCACAAATAGGATCCCGATGAGCCCGGCGCTGGTAGCAAGGGCTGACAGAGACACGTTCATCCCCCCTTTGAGAAAGAAGAACGGGGTGACTATCCCGAAGGCGATCACCCGCAGCTTGCGCTGCATGTCCTTTTGCTGAGCGAACGTCCCCGAGAGCGCAAGTCCCAGGATGAACACCGGCAGCACAGCCTGACTGTTCCCAAGTTGAGCCAGGAGCATGATGCCGAACAGCACCCAGAAGATGAGCTTGATGTCGGGCTCTATGACGCGCCCTCCGTAGCGTCTCGCGAACCGGCGGAAGGCCCGGGGACCGAGAACTACGACCAGGGCTGAGATCAGGTAGAACCCCAGTGTCCACCAGTTCAGCTTGGCGAAAAGCACGCTGAGCGCCAACACGGTGCCGAGGTCGGTGATGAAGCATGCGGCCATCAGCACCTTGCCGGTAACGGTGGAGGTAAGCCCGGTTTCGACCAGTACCGCATAGACCACCGCGAGCGAGGTGGTCGACAGCGCCGCCCCGCCGATCTCGGCCGCTTTCAGATCCCAACCGGTTACGAAGTAGAGGTAGGCGAACGCGGCGCAGAAGGGGATGAGAAAAGAGAGACCGCCGATCAGCGCGCTCTCCTTGAACTTCTCCCGAAGAAGCGCGGTATCCACCTCGGCCCCGGCCAAGAAGGTAAGAAGCACACCTCCGAACCCCGCGAGAAAGTCAATCCAGGCGGTAGTGTGCATGTGCAGAGCGTTCCCCCCGACCACGCCCAAGGCTATCTCGACGATCGCCACGGAGAGGGCGAACCGGATGGACACAAGGCTGGCGACCAGCGCCAAGGTCGCCATCGCGAAGGGAAGGTAGGTCTCACTCATTTCCGCGCCGCCTCTGCGGGCAACCGAGGCCAGGGGCTAGGTGGCCGGAGGAAGCTGAGGTGAAGTTGCCACGCTGACTGCATGCTCGCCATCCGTGCTGTTCGGCGCACCCCGACGCGGGGTTGCGGACTGTACGAGTAGGCGTCATCAGCGGCCGCGGCCGCGGTTAAGGCGGACTCCATCGCCGAGGCGGGATTATATCAGGGCCGCGTGCCGCGGAGGCAGGCTACTTCTCAGGCTTCAGAGGGGTGAGATAGTCCTTGTACTTGGCCACTTTGCTCGGCAACTCGTCCATGTTCGCGGGCGGCTTCAACGACACATCGGCCAGCTCTTGCAGGTGCTCGAACTTGCCCGAGAGCAGCAGGTGGGAATGGGGCCGGTCCTCGGCGCTCACTGTGAAGGAAGCCTTGCCGTCGGTGACGCTCAAGGTGCCCCTCACACCGCAAATGCCGCAAATGCACGGGTAGTTGTCCTGTCCGTGCCGCACCTCGATCAACTTCGAATGACAGAGAGGACACATCCCCGGTTCACCGATGTACTCAGCCTCCTCGAGAGGCTTCTTGAGGGTCTCGGCCACGTGCCTGCCGGAGCGATGCGCGCGCTCGAGCAGGTCGTCACGCAGGGCGACCACTCGGGGTAGGCCGATCCAGTTGACGAGGATCTTGTCCACGACCTCGATCTGCAGCGTGAGGGCAAAGAGGCTCATGATGGGGAGAGCCAAGGTGTCCCACTCGCTGCCGCCCACAGCTATAAGCGAAGCGGCCCGAGGCTTGAAGGCGCGGGGATCCGGCCCCGTGCCCGTGGTTATCCCCTTCTCCTCGCGGATCTTCTGGGCGATGATGCGGAAGCCCTGGTCGTGAGAGGGGCCCATGCGGTCCTCCAGGGTCTTCAGCAACCCCGTAGGGGACTTCTCGTAGATGGGCGAGCCGAGGACGAGCCCGTCGCAGTCCATGATCTTGTCGTCGATGAACGGGAGGTCATCGTTCTTGAGGGCGCACCGGCCCCCGCCGCCGCTTTTCATGAGGTCTTCCACGCACGAGTTGCAACCCGTGCAGGGCTTGATGGTGAGGTCCTGCAGGCGGATGAACTCGACCTCCGCTCCTGCTTCCTCGGCCCCCATAAGGGCTTCTTTGACCAGGATCTCGGTGTTGCTGAAACGTCGTCCGCACGAGATGCCTAGGACTTTCATGGAGTGACTCCTTCTCGTTGCCTGGTTCAACTCATCCACCGTCCCGGACTGGCCCGGGGCGCTCATCGGCGCACAGCGCCTATGAGCGCGGCTACATTCTCGAGCTTCGCTGTGAGGGGCACCTCACACCCTGAACCTAGTATGAACCCCCCGTCGTGCCCCATGAAGTCGATGAGCTCACGGCAGTACGTCTCCACCTCTTCTTTGGCTCCCAGAGACAGCAGCGCCGCGCGGACATTGCCCTTGATGCAGAGGTGCTCGGCAAGCACTTCTCTTGCTTTGCGGATGTCGGTGGCCCCATCCAGTTCGACGATGCAACTCGCCCGTGGGAACTCCTTGAAATAGGGGAGCATCCGGTCCCAGTTGCCGTCGCAGTGCACAACGGACACGAAGCCGTCAGCATGATACGAATCGATCATGCGCTTCAGGTAGGGGAAGGAGAACTCCTCCCAGATCTTGGGTGAGATGAAGCTGGCGCTGGAGCGCATGGCGAAGATAGCGATGCGGTTGCCCTTGGCCCTCCGCGCGTTCGCCTTGCCAAGCGCGATCATGGCCTCGGTGCCCACGTCCACCGCTTTCTTGACCCTCTCTGGTATGTCGTAGATATCGCGGTAGAAGGGGCGAAGCGACCGGCTGAGCGAGAACACGTCAAACGCCGGCGCTAGTCCCGTGTGGAACATCACCGGGAGGCCTCGCTCCTTCCAGTACTTGATGTTTGTGCCCGTGTGCATGCCCGCCCGGATAAAGCCCAGCAGCACCCGTAGGTTCCCAACACTGCCGTGCAAGGGTTTGTATTGGATCTTCTTCATGAACTCGGTGTTCCAGGCGTTCCAGCCCTTCTCGAGAATCAGGTCGTAGTCGGAGGCCTGCATGACCTCCTCTTCGACGAACTGGAACGGCTCTTCCGGACCCAGCTCCCTGCCGGGAAGCTTGACCCGCATGGATTCGACATAGGAGGTGTCTCGGGGATTCATGGGGAACACTACGTCCGGGCGCCCAACCCGCTCGATGGTCTTCGTCATCGCCCGGAGCCACTGCTTGTTGCTGCTGAACAGTTCAGCCTGGGTCATGCCGGCACAGCGTGCGGCCCAAAGAAGGATGTGCGGGTAGACCGGGATTTCCGGCGTTGACTTGAGAGCGATCGCGCGTTCCAGTTTCTCGAACGAGTCCATCTCTACTTCACCCCATCGGCCCCGGACGAACCAAGTAACTTTACGGACTGAAGCCCGTCGTGTCAACATAGTGGTGTTCATATTCTATCTTGTCGTGCTGCGCACCGGGAGCGGGGGTACGACGGTACCTCTGGCACTCCAAAACAGCTGACATGGAGTAACATCCCGTGCACCGGAACGCCGGATGTCCCACTCTGGAGTCACGCGGACACGAAGCCGGAGCGAACATAGCCGAGGTTCTGACAATGTCGGGTCTGATGGAGCGGACGGGGCTTTCTCGGAGTGCCATCCACTTCTATCTGCGGACGGGGCTCATCCCCCAGCCTCAGAAGACCGCCGTCAACCGTTCTCTCTACACCGAGGACCACGTCCGGCTGCTGACCAAGATCACGGAGTTGAAGCGGAGTGGCGGGTCACTGGTCGAGATCAAGGCGGTGCTGCGAGAGGAGTTCGGCGAGGCGCAAGAGAACGGCGTGGACCTGGCGGAGCTCAAGAGCGAGCGGATCAGGCACAAGATTCTCCACGTGGCCACCGAGGAGTTTATGACCAACGGCTACAAGCAGACTCTTGTCGCCACCATCGTCCGGAAGGCGGGCATCACCTCCCAGGTGTTCTATAGCCACTTTCCGAGCAAGGGGGAACTGCTGGTGGAGTCCTTCAGGACCTTCATCCAGTGGAACATGGCCTTCGTCGAGCCCAAATTGATCGAGTCCTCAGATCTTGGTGAGAAGCTGCTCTGGCGCCTCTTGGCCGACTTTCGGGCCAACCAGCTTGGATCGGAGGTCTTGTCCCTCGTGCGCTCCGAACCCGGTGGTGGAGCTGATCTGGCCAAGCTGGTCGAGCAGGCCTGGGAGCAGATCGTCTGCACGATCACGGCCGACTTCGAGAGTGCGGTGCCTCTGGGCTCCGCACCGCCGATCTCTATCGAGCTACTCGCCTATGCCATGATTGGGGCCCAGCACAACGCCTCGCTCAGGGCATCGTGGGACGAGAAGTTCTCCCGGGAGGATCTGTTGGGTACCCACCTTTGGATATGGCTTGCCGTCCTCGCCGCCCTACGCGGTGAGGTGGACGTGGATTCGCGTTTCGCGCGCTACCAGGATCTCATCAAAGAGGTGGCGACGCGGGAAACGGAAACCCCACCGGCGCTGGAGGACTAGCAGGGCGAGGCCGCGAAGGGCCGGGCGGGCGCCGCTGAGTCAGGTAGACCTACAGCCCGAGACTCCTTGCGATCACGAGTCTTATGACCTCGGACGTGCCCTCACCAATCTCGAGGAGTTTGGCGTCCCGCAAATAGCGTTCCACCGGGAACTCTTTGATGTATCCGTAGCCGCCGTGGATCTGGATGGCGTCGAGCGCCGCTTTGGTGGCCATCTCAGAGCCGAAGAGCTTGGCATAGTTCGCCTGAGGCGAGTAGGGCTGGCCGGTGTCTTTGAGCCAGGCGGCCTTCAGGTACATGGTCCTTGCCAACTCGATGTTCATGGCGATGTCGGCCAGCTTGAACTGGATGGCCTGGAACTTGCCGATTGGCTGGCCGAACTGGACGCGCTCCTTGGCGTACTTGAGGGCAGCGTCCAAACAGGCCTGGGCTATCCCCACTCCCATCGCGCCGATCGCTATGCGGCCTCCGTCGAGGACCATCAGGAACTGCTTGTAACCTTGCCCTCGCACGCCAACGAGGTTCTTCTCGGGCACCCTCACATTGTCGAAGAACAGCTCCGTCGTGTTGGAGCCGTGGAGTCCTAGCTTCTCGTACCCTGTCCTGACGGTGAATCCCGGCGTCCCTGTGGGCACGATGATGGCGCTGATGCCGCGCGTCCCTTTGTCCTTGTCGGTGACCGCGGTAATGGTCACGAACTTGGCGAAGCTCGCATTGGTGATGAAGCACTTCGACCCGTTGATGACCCATTCACCGTCGACGAGCACGGCCGTGGTCTTGGTGCCCCCAGCGTCGGAGCCGGCTTCGGGCTCGGTGAGACCGAAGGAGCCGATGCTCTCGCCGCTGCAGAGGAAGGGAAGATACTCGCGCTTCTGCTCTTCAGTGCCAAAGAGATAGATGGGCATGCAGCCGAGCGAGATGTGCGCCTCGTAGGTGAGGCCGGTCGATCCGCAGGCTCGCGTGATCTCCTCCAACGCCAAGCAGTAACTCGCATAGTCGGCTCCAGCACCGCCGTACGCCTCCGGGATCGGGAGCCCCATCAGCCCAAGCCCGGCCATCTGCCTGAGAATGTCGACGGGGAAGGCACCCGTTCGGTCTGTCTCCGCGGCCTTGGGTGCGATCTCGTTCTGGGCGAAATCCCTGACCGCGTCTCTGATCATCCGCTGGTCTTCTGTCAGCTTGAAGTCCACTCTGGCTCCCTTTTCTCTAGAAAAGCACCGCAACCCTCGACGGGTTCGCCCGTGGAGAACACTAAACCATACAGATCCGACTCGAGGTGAAGCGCCCTCTCCAGATCCATGTCCCGACCATGGTCGACGGCTTCCTTGCTGAGTCTCACTGCCCGGGTACCTCGGCTCGCGATCCTCTTGGCCATATCCAGGCAGTAGTCCAAGAGTTCGTCCGCCGGCACGACCTTGTTGACCAAGCCCATTGCGTAGGCCGCTTCGGCGTCGTAGTGGTCGCCCGTGAAGAGCATCTCCTTGGCTCGGCCGGAACCGACCAGCCGGGGAAGTCTCTGCGTCCCTCCAAACCCTGCGATCATACCCAGCTTGACTTCGGGCTGCCCGAACACCGCCCGGTCGGAGGCCACCCGTATGTCGCAGGCCAGAGCCAACTCGGTGCCGCCTCCCAAGGCGTAGCCGTTGACCGCCGCGATCACCGGCTTCTTCATGCTCTCCAGCCTGCCGACGGTCCTCTGACCCTGCTCGGACCACTCTTTCGCCTGCTGAGGAGAGAGGCCCCGCATGTGGGCGATGTCCGCCCCGGCGATGAACGCCCTGCCCGTCCCCGTGATGACAATCACTCGCACCTCTGCGTCGCTTTCGACCCGCTCGATGACCGCGCGCAGCTCGTCGAGCATGGCAGCGTTCATGGCGTTGAGGGCCTCGGGCCGGTTGATGGTGAGCAGAGCCACCCCGTCATCTTTGTGCAGATCGATGTACATGCCGACTTTCCAACCTCCCCCGTGCCGATTGAATCGAGTTCCGGGAGGCTGTTGAGGAATGACGCCTCGCCGCCAGAGCGCGATGGGCATGCGCGAGAGAAGGACGCAGGCAGCG
>PMIZ01000522.1 GCA_003157225.1 Actinomycetota bacterium
CTTCTACTGCACGCCGACCGACATAAGTCTGGTCACGCAGGCCGGACAGAAGGTGACCGACGTATTCGGCACCGGCCTGGCCCCGGACGACCCGAATCTGCCGCAAGGGGACAAGGACGCCATTGCCGACCTCAAGGCCAAGTACGGCAAGGACTTCACCACCGACTGCCTCGTGGGATACGGTCAGATCCTGCTCCTCGCCCAGATGATCACCAAGGCTCAGAGTGTGGATCCCGCCAAGGTGGCGGAGACTTTCGCGACGCTGACGAATCCGGGCGACCTACAGGCGCTTAACGGGCCGGCGTACGTTAGTGGCAAGCAGACCTACGGGGTCAATTGCCTCGTCGTGAGGCCCGTCCCGATCTCCCGCATAGTTGATGGCAAAGCGGAGTTCGTGCGGATGAACGACATAACCGTCCCGTAGCCTCCAGCGAGAGAGTTCGAAAGATCGCGGCTCGGCACTTCCATGGTTTGCACATTCAGAGATCACATGGGAGTGCCGGGCCGGTTTTGTGCCAAAGTAGCGAGGACAACGCGCAGTCTCGAGAATAGATCGGGATATTGGTTATGACGACTTCAGGATTGAGCGCCGGCATTCTGAACGGCCTGTGCCTCGCCGGAATCTACGTTCTGGTAGCGCTGGGCATGATGCTGATACTGAGCATCATGAACATCTTGCAGTTCGCCCACGGCGAGGTCTACATGCTGGGGGCTTTCGTCACGTACTTCGTGGTCGTGCGCCTGGGAGGAAACTTCGTTCTCGCGGTGCTGCTGAGCATGGTCGCGATCGGAATACTGGGTACCATCTTGGAACGAGTGATATTCCGGCCGTTGGTGGGCAAGTTCACTCCGGTTGTCTGTGCCGCGACAGGCTTGATGCTGATCCTGCAGAGCACGGCAGTCCTCAGCTTTGGGCTCAATCAGAAGCAGTCACCGGCCATAGTCCCCGGCGGCATAAGGGTCCTGGGTTTTGTGGTTCCGTACGACCGGCTTCTTGCTCTCCTCACCAGTATCGTGCTGACGGGGATACTGTTCGTGTTCCTGAGGCGCACTCGGCTTGGGCTCGCCATCACCGCTACCTCGCAAAACCGCGAGGGCGCTTTGCTCCAAGGCATCAACCCGAAAGTGATGTACTCCTTCGTCATGACCGTCGGGAGCGCCCTGGCGGCGGTCGGAGGATCTTTCGCGGGGTCCATCTTCACGCTGGATCCCTTCATGGGTTCGCTTGCGATGATGAAGGGATTCACCATCATCGTGATCGGGGGGATGGGCAGCCTGGGCGGGGTCGTTGTCGGAGGATTACTGCTCGGATTGAGCGATAGTCTCACCGCAACCATCTTTAGCCCGGCGGTAGCAGCCATCTCTCCCCTGGTCATCGTAATACTGGTTCTGGTGGTACGGCCCAAAGGACTGTGGGGCCATGAAACCTAAGCAGCTGACAGTCTCCGCGGGGCTGATCGTTGTACTCGTCTTCCTCTTCTCGCTCCCGACGCTGCTGAACAGCCAGTACTGGACGCACGTGCTCATACTGAGCACTATTTCGGTAGTGATGGCGGTCAGCCTGCGCTGCCTGACTCGCGTCGGCCAGATCTCGATGGGCAGCGCAGGGTTCATGCTCGTTGGAGCCTACACGTCGGCCATCCTGGTAATGAAGGCGGGGTTCAACGGTTGGCTTTCGATTCTACTTGGTGGCATCCTCGCGTCGGTGATCGCCTTCGGGGCTTCCTTCCCCTTCCTGCGGGCGAAGGGAGTGTACTTCGCTATTCTGACCGTCACGTTGGCCGAAGCGCTACGCATGATCGCTTTCTACTGGGTGAAGTTGACCGGAGGGTATTCGGGCATAGCGAGCATTCCCCCTCCGGAAGCCATCCGGCTACCGGGATTAGGCACGATCGGCTTTGACTCCAAGGCGCATTATTACTACCTCGTGCTGGTGATAGCCATCGTGTGCCTGGTCATCATGTACCGGCTCGAACGCTCTTGGCTGGGCCTCATGTGGTCGTCCATCAACGAGAACGATCAGTTGGCGAGGTCCTGCGGCATCAACATCAAGAGGCACAAGACGTTGCTGATTGTCGTAACTGCCTTCTTCATGGGCATAGCGGGTGGTTTTTACGCCCACTACATGGGTACGATCACTCCTTCCGGAGACCCAGGCAGTCCCTTTGGGTTCACGGCCTCTCTTTATCTCATCATCTACATGATGGTGGGCGGAGAAGGCTACTTCGCCGGTCCCATCGTCGGCGCCTATCTTCTGACCATAGTGCCGGAGCTAGGGCGTTCGTTGCAGCAATACATCCCGCTTCTCATGGGGGCGGTACTGTTGCTGGTCGTCTTTGTGTTCCCCGAAGGTATCGTGGGGCTGGCCGCCAGACTGGTCAGGGTCGGCAAACGGATGCTGACCCGTGCCCAGTTGACTCCAGCGGTGGCGGATGTCAAGGAACCGAGCAGAGAACATGAGTGAGCCCGAACCATCAGTGATCCTCCAAATGCAGAACGTCTCGAGGCGGTTCGGAGGACTAGTCGCCACCGACAACGTCAGCCTGTCCGTCTATCAGGGCGAGATACTGGGCATAATCGGCCCAAACGGAGCCGGCAAGAGCACTATCCTCAACATGCTTTCGGGCATCCTCGCCCCGAGCTCCGGAGAGATTCTCTACAAAGGCACGAATATCGCCGGCTGGCCGGAACACAAGATGTCCATGCTGGGTATAGCCAGGGTGTACCAAGGCAACGTCCTCTTCCCCAACCTGACGTGCGAGAAGAACGTGCTGCTCGGGACCCACGGCCGCACGGCCCGGGGCTTCTGGGGGTCGCTGGTAGGAACTCGGTACAGCCATCGCATCGAGCGGGAGATGTTGTCCAAGGCGCTCGGCATACTACAGGTTGTTGGCTTGTCCGACTGTACGCAGGTGCAGGCTCACAATCTGCCGCATGGAAAGCAGAGGCTGCTCTGCCTGGCGGTGGCCCTAGCAAGCGACCCCGAGCTCCTACTCCTCGATGAACCGGTGACGGGCATGAACGCCACCGAGGTCGCGGAGATGCTGCGGGTGATCCGGATGCTGCACGCGCAGACGGCAGTCACGAGCATCGTGGTGGAACACAACATGCCCGCGGTCATGAGCCTCTGCGACCGGCTCGCGGTCATCAGCTACGGGGCGAAGATCGCCGAGGGCATACCCGCGGACGTTTCCCAGGATCCTCGCGTGATAGAGGCTTACCTCGGGGCCGAAACCGGAGAGGATCAAGATGTTGCTTGACATCAAAGACCTCTGGTGCCATTACGGCGGTGCGGAGGTCCTGAAAGGGATCACGCTCAGCGTTCCAGACGGGAAGATCGTCACCATCATCGGTGCCAACGGGGCGGGAAAGACCACGACTATGCGTGCCATCTCCGCACTGAAGAGGCCCACGTCTGGGGTCATCACATGGCGAGATGAAAGGATCGACGTCCTTTCTCCTCAGGATGTCGTCCGGCGTGGCATCGTCCAAGTCCCTGAGGGCCGGCAACTCTTTCCCTTCATGAGCGTGATAGACAACCTCAAGGTGGGCGCCTACCTGCAGAAGGACAAGGAGCGGGTGCGCAAGAACCTGGAGGACGTGTTTGCGCACTTTCCCGTGTTGAGCCAGCGCAAGGGGCAGAAAGCGAACACGTTGAGCGGCGGCGAACAGCAGATGCTCGCCATCGGGCGCGCTCTCATGGCCGATCCGAAGTTGCTCTTGCTCGACGAGCCTTCCCTAGGGCTCTCCCCCATGAATGTACTGGAGATAGGCAAGATCGTGCGCAGTATCAACGAACGAGGGATCGGTGTCGTTCTGGTCGAGCAGAACGCGCGATTGGCTCTCGGTGTCGCTCACAACGCGTACGTCTTGGAGACGGGGTCTGTCGTACTGGCGGGCGAAGCCAAGGAACTCGCCAGAAGTGATCACATCAGGAAGGCGTATCTCGGGCGGTGATTGAGTTGGATGACATGCCCGCCGCGTGCGAGTCTCGGCCGGGTGAAGGGTCCGTTCGGCCTCAGGCGGTCTCGGCGCTCGTAACGAATATCCAGGGGTATTCCATCCACGACGGGCCTGGGATACGCACCGTCGTCTTTCTCAAGGGGTGCGGACTCGACTGTCAGTGGTGCAGTAATCCTGAGTGCATCTCGGGGCAGCCAGAGATCGGATTACTGCGAACTCTCTGCGACCAATGTGGTGCATGCGGAGAGGTGTGCCCCAACGGGGCGCTTGTGGCCGAAGCCGGCCGTATGCCTTGCGTCGACCGGCACCGGTGCTCGGGGTGCGGCACCTGCGTCTCGGTTTGCACCCGGAGCGCCTTGATTCTCTACGGCAGGCGGATGACGGTGGATGAGGTCTTTGACGCGGTGAAGGGCGACAAGATGTTCTACGACGCTTCGGGCGGCGGGGTGACCATGTCGGGAGGCGAGCCCCTGCTGCGGCCGCGGTTCGTTCGGTCTCTGTTCGAGCAGTGTCGCGAGGCCGGCATTCACACCTGCCTGGAAACCTCTGGGCATGTGGGCAAGTCGGCACTCGCGCAGGTGCTTCCCTTCACCGACTACGTGCTGTTCGACCTCAAGCTGCATGACTCGCGTCGGCACCGGGAATATACCGGTCGGGCCAACGCGCTCATTCGCGCCAACGCCAGTGTCGTCGCACGAAGCGGGGTCGGGGTTTTGTTTCGGATGCCCCTGATCCCGGGCATAAACGATGGAGACGAGAACGTCGCCGAGACCGCGGCCTTTCTGCGGAGCCTGGGCGATCCGCCGCCTGGGCTGCAGCTGATGCCCTATCACCGTCTCGGCACAGGGAAGTACGAGTCGTTGGACCGGCCGTACTGCCTCGGTGACCTGGCCTCTCCGGCGCCCGAGAGCATCCTGCGGATCCAACAGGCTTTCAGAGCATATGGCTTGACGTGCACCGTGTCAGAGTAACCAGCGATCACCGTATCGGAGCAACAAATGCCTGTATCGCTACATTCAGAAGAGGAGCAGTTGACCCACCTGGACCGCGTTGCGCTGAGCGACCGCCTCTCGCGCCTTAAGGACGCGACGTTCGTCGCCAAGAGAAGGATCTCGGTCGATCGAGCCCGGCTCGCCATGGAGTCCTGGATGGAGACCGAAGGCGAGGACATCGAGGTTCGCAGAGCGAAGCTATTCAAGAAGGTCGTAGAGAACGTTCCCATCGCCATCCACGATCTGGATGTGATCGTCGGCAGGGAGACGGAGCATCTGGTGGGAACCCCTATGTTCCCCGACGAGATCGGAGAAGGGGTCCCTGGTCTCTGGGACGAGACCGACGACATCGGGGGGATGCTCTTCCGCGGGGCCGTGACTCGGGCGGAAAAGGATGTTCTCAGGGAATGCTGCCGCTTCTTCGCCGGGAAGACGGCGCCGGACCATGTGAACGCGGCTTGGGCGGCGATAGCCGGAACTTGGCCTCAGGACATAACCGACGCGAAGGGCAGGGATCCGAGCCCGGATTCAGGCTACTACCAGGGCATCACCTGCCAGGCGATGTGGGACAAGCTCCTAGCTGTGGGTGTGCGCGGCCTGATCGAAGAAGCCGAGAGCGGACTCGAGCGCTTCCGGCTGATGCAGGAGACTGACATCAGCAAGTTCTATTTCTGGCAGGCCGCCGTCATCGTCTGCGAGGCCATGATCGCGTACTCCCGGAGGTACGCCGCGCTGGCGCGCAGCATGGCCGAGAACGAGCCCGACGATGGGCGAAGAGACCAGCTTGTTGACATTGCCGACATCTGCGAGTGGGTGCCCGAGCATCCGGCTCGGAGCTTCCACGAGGCTCTTCAATTCGTGAACCTCCTCGTGGTCGGCCGGGGGCTGGAAGCCATGTATCCCCTACTGCTCGGAAGGGTCGACCAGTACTTGTGGCCTTACTACGAGCGAGATGTCGACGCGGGCCGTTTGACAGAGGAGAAGGCGGCGGATCTTCTGGCAAATGCGCTGATCCTCTGGGGGATGAAGACGGTGGTGCCGGTCGGCATCACTCAGGAGGAGACCCATCAGTTCAGCTATGCCATCAACAGCATCAACGTGGGCGGCGTCGACCGAGACGGTCACGATGCCTCCAATGAGTTGAGCTACCTGCTTCTTCACATGGTCGGACTGCTCCGGCTCTCGTCGCCCACGGTGTTGGTCAACTGGAACTCGGAGACGCCGCGCTGGCTGCTGCTCAAGGGACTCGAGACGAACCTCAGGACAAAGGGCGGCATCCCTCTCTTCGAGAACAGCGATCACGTCGTCTCGTGCTTCGTGAACGACGGGATCCCCGTGGAAGACGCCAGGCTTTGGTACGGCCAGGGTTGCGTTACCCCGATCCTGCCCACGAACGTCGACCATAACGGCGCTCAGGGCAAAGGAGCGCTGAACGTCGCTCTCTACCTGGACCTCGCCCTCCACGACGGCGTCTCGCAGATCACAGGCAAGAAGGTCGGCGTCGAGGTGGGCGACCCCCGCGACTTCAAGACCTTCGACGACGTGTACAGCGCCTTCAAGAAGCAGTACGAGTACGTGGTCAATCGGGTCATGTGGTTGGGCACTGTAGCGCAGGGCATCGAACCGCAGTACCTCCGCTTTCCATTCAACTCGTGCATCACCGGCCCGGGGTGTCTCAAGAACGGACGGGACATCCTCATCACCGCTGCCGACCACAGCTACGGCATCAGCGACCGGGCCATCGTGGACACCGCAGACTCTCTTACCGCAATCAAGACGCTCGTGTTCGACCAGAAAGCTCTCAGCATGGACGAGCTCATGCATGCGCTCGACACGAACTTCGAGGGCGAGCGGGGAGAAGAGATACGGCGGATGTGCCTTGCCGCGCCGAAGTTCGGCAACGACCTCGACGAGGCCGACCTCGAGGTGCGGGACGTGGGCGCGTTCTCGGGGAGCATCATCAGAGCCTACAAGAACCCCTTCGATGTGCCGTGCAAGATCTCTCGCGAAGGGCTCTCCTGGCACTACTTCGGGGGCTTGGGCGTAGGCGCGCTGCCCAACGGCCGCAAAGCCAAAGAGCCGCTCAACGACGGGTCTATTTCGCCCATGCGTGGAGCGGACAAGCTTGGCCCGACGGGCGTGCTGCGCTCTGCCCTCAAGGCCGGCTTCAAGGAATCGTACGCTTCATGCCTCAACCAGAAGTTCTCAGGCACCGTTATGCAGAGCCTCGAAAGCCGAGAGAAGCTGGCCACCCTCACCGACACGTTCTTTAGAAACGGCGGCCAGCACATCCAGTACAACCTGGTTGACAAAGACGAGCTCCTCGACGCCAAGATCAATCCCGAGAACCACAGGGATCTGGTGGTGAGGGTAGGCGGATTCAGCGCCTACTTCGTAATGCTCTCGCCGGAGATCCAGGACGACGTTATCTTGAGGAGTGAGCAGGGTTGTTAGGATACCGAGGCATGGATGATCCGACCGGCTTGGCAGGCTGCTGAAAAAGGACGCCTCGCCGGGTGCCCACCGCGGGCGTGGGCGCGCTGGGTACGCGCGAGCCTTGGTGGCCGGGGCTTCGTTTTGCAGCCGCCTTTAAGGACCAGAGACACGAAGGAGAGTTAGCTAACTATGAGTCTTGATGGCACGCCCGCGATGGACAGCAAAACGAACAAGGACGTCGTCGCCCGCTTCATCGACGACGTCTTCATACGACACGACATGAGCCACGTCGACGAGTACATGCGGGAGGACTACATCCAGCACAATGCGGACTGCCCCCAGGGCAAGGCTGGCTTCCTAGAGTTCTTCGACACGATCTTTCGCGCGGTACCGGACTTCAGGTACAGGTTGAAGAAGATGGTGGCGGAGGACGATATCGTCATGGCCTACTGCACGACTTCCGGTACGCATACCGGTGGCGAGTGGTTGGGCCAGAAGGCTACCGGCAACAAGCTGAACTTCGACGTGGTCGACATCTTCCGGATGGAGGATGGCAAGATCGCCGAGCATTGGGATTCGGCCGACACCTTCGGTCTTTTCTCCCAGCTCGGCATCGCCGGCCGGATGCTCGAAGAACAGGCCAAGTGACACGTTCCCTCGCCGCCCGGGGCGGAGGACGTTGGGAGGTTCGCCGTTCGATCTAGGCGGAGCGGTCGCGGATGTCGCCGTGGAAGGGCAGACGCTCGGCGATGTAGGGAATGGTCTCGTCGCGCATGCGCGGAGTCTGATCCCGGAGCCCACGCAGACAAACTCGTACTCCTTGATCAGGCACCGTTGCCCATGTTCTCCTCCGCTACCGTTGCCATCCTCACCCGGGAGAGACTAAGCTTGAGGTCCCGCGACGCGTCGGTGACCTTTGCGCTGTATCGTGGGATGCTGCCCTGTTATCGGAGGGAGGATACCTTGGGCGAGGCTGTAAGTGCAGACGTCATCGTCGTTGGCTCGGGTGTCGCCGGCCTGTCGGCGGCGCTCACCGCGGCGGAGGCGGGCGCGGAGGTCATCGTCTGCGAAAAACAGCGCGCTCTCGGTGGCACCTCCAACTTCTTCCAAGGCACCTTCGCGGTAGAGAGTGACATGCAGCGGGCCAGCTTCATCACGTACACGCGCGACGAAGCCTTCAAGAACATCATGGAATACAGCCATTGGATGGCAGATCCGCGGCTGGTGCGGGCGATCGTCGACGAGTCTGCCGCCACTATCGGCTGGCTGCGGGAGCAGGGCGTTCAGTTCGTCGAGGTCATGAACAACATGCCTGATGCTCCCCGGACCTACCACGTGCCCAAGGGCGGAGGAGAAGCGGTGGTCAGAGCGCTGGCCACTCAGGCGAAGGCTCGAGGAGTCACCGTGAGGTTGTCCGCACCCGTCAAGATGCTCCTCAAGAAGCACGATCTCATCGAGGGCGTTCTCCTGGAAGAGGACGGGGAGGAGATCCAGGTAGACGCCAAAGCCGTGGTCATAGCCACGGGGGGCTACGCCAACAGCAAGGAATGGATCAAGAAGTACGCCGGGTTGGACCTGGGCCTGAACGTGGTCGCCGTGGGCAACGTCTGCAAGACGGGAGACGGCATCCGTATGGCCTGGGAGGCGGGCGCCGACAAAGTGGGTCTTGGGGTGCTCGAGCTGTTTCGTGTTGGCCCGATGGGGCCCGAAGACCTGACGAAATCGACGGTGGAGTACGCAGCCGTCCAGCCCGATCTCTGGGTGGACACCGAGGGGGAACGCTTCTGCGATGAGACGGTCGGCTTCTATGAGACCTCCGTCGGCAATGCCAGCGTTCGTTCCAAGCAGTGGTGCAACTACAGCATCTTCGACAGCTCGACGGTCGTCCGGCTGATGGAGACCGGGATCGACAAGGCACACGGCACGGGCCTGCTGCCGGGTGCGCGCCTCACCGAGTTGGACCGGGACCTGGCGGCGACTATCGTCAACGGCAGCACTGAGGTGTTTGAGGCGGGCTCGGTGCCGGAGTTGGCTGAGAAGATCGGCGTCTCCCCCGCGGTCCTGCAGAAGACCGTTGACGAATACAACGCGTTCTGCGACAAGCGCCACGACGACCTCTTCGCCAAGGATCCGAAGTATCTCAGGCCGCTGACAGGGCCGCGGTATTACGCGATCAGGGCTCGTACGATCTGCCTGGGGACTTTGGGAGGCATCAGGATCAACGAGCGATGCGAAGTGGTGGACGCCAGCGGCCGAGTCATCCCCGGGCTCTACGCCGCCGGATACGACGCGGGCGGCATGTATGGGGATAGCTACCCCATTCGGCCGGCTTCGGGACTCAGCTCGGGCTTTGCCCTGAACTCCGGCCGCATTGCCGGGAGGAACGCAGCACGAATGGAGACGAGAGCAACATGACTAGCCAAATGGGCCGGGCAATGGTCACCTTCGGCGTCGGCATTCCCTGGGAGATGAGGGAGTATCCGATCCCGGCCCCCGAGCCAGGCGCCATTGTCGCCAAGATCACCATGGCCTCGATCTGCGGCACCGATGTCCACCTGTACGGAGGGGATTTCGGGGGGCCCAGCGGTGTCAGGCAGAAGCCCACCATATCGGGGCACGAATTCGTAGGTAGAGTGCACAAGCTGGGCGCCGGCGTCACCACCGACACTACGGGCCAGCCCTTGCGGGAGGGGGATCGTGTGGTGTGGTCGCCCTCCATCGTCTGCGGCAGATGTCCCTCTTGTCTCAAGGAGATACTGCCCTGCCCAAACAGGAAGGTCCATGCTGGCACTACCTCCGATGACTGGCCGCACTTCAAGGGTGGCTTCGCCGAGTACTACTATCTGAGCCCCGGACAGTGGACATACAAGGTGCCGGACGTGGTCCCCGACACGGCCGCGGTCTACGTGGACTGCGCGGCCGCTACCGTTGCCTACGCGCTCTCCAAGGTCTGCTTCCCCATGGGGTCGTGGGGCCTGATCCAGGGAGCAGGGGGCCTGGGCCTCTGCGCCGCGCCGATGATGAAGGACATGGGCGCGCGGGTGATGGTGGTGGACAAGGTCGCGGAGAGGCTGAGTCTGGCCACGTCCTTCGGAGCCGATCACACGATCGACTCCACGAAGTACCCCACGCCGCAGAGCAGGATCGCCAGGGTGAAGGAGCTAACGGGTGGACGCGGGGCGGAGGTAGTGATGGAGGCCGTTGCCGCGGCGCCCGAAGTGGTGCCGGAAGGCCTTCAAATGTTGGACTTGGGCGGGACCTACCTGACCGTGGGCCTGGTGGGGCCCTACGCAGCGAGCATCAGCATGATGCCGTTCATCGACAGGGGTCTGCGCCTGATCGGGTCGGCGCAGTTCAACGCGGCGACCATGCCGCGCGTGCTGGATCTCATGGCCAGAACCATCGACAGGTATCCCTGGGACAAGATGATCTCGCACACCTTCAAGCTCGAAGATACTGAGGAGGCCCTGCAGCGGGCTGCCGCGGGCAAGGTCATCAGAGCAGCCATCGTGATGGACTGACCGGCCTTCGCCGGCCGCTGTGGGTCTAGGAGCCGGCGCCCTCTCCTGGTGCCTTCGCGGACGGGACGGCGGCGTAAGACTCCACCAAACGGCGCAAGATCCGTTCTGACGCTCCCTCGGTGATGAACTGGTCGACCCCCATGAGCCGGGCGATGTCCTCTCCCCAGGCGTGCAAGAGCAGAGTCCAGGCGACGTCCCCTGAGTCGGCGTCGCTTGCGATGCTCCCCTGGTGCTTGCCTTGGTCCACCAACTCCACCAGGTAGCGGAAGTCCTCCTGCTGCCTCTCGATGATCCGCCTGGCGAGAGCGGCCTCCCGGTTGGAGGAGATCACCCAGTAGAAAGGGCGTACGAACGTCATGTATTCGGATGAGGTCTGGGAGGAGTGAAGCTCGCCCATATTGAGCAGACGCGCGGGAACGTCGGGTCCGGACGACTGGGCGATCCAGTGCGATGGCACCCCGTCCATGGAGGCCAGAGCGGCCTCGAGGACCGCTTCCCTGTTCGGGAAATGCTGGTAGAGAGCCCCCCTTGCGATGCCCGCCGCGGCGGCGATCCGCGAGACGGTGGTTCCCTGGACCCCATGCTTGCCGAGCAACTGAACGGCTGCTTCGACGATCTCTCTCCGTCGTTCAGCCTTGGTCTTGCGTACGAACTTGCCACTGTTTGATCGCATTGACAACGTCCCTTGCCGATGCTAGGTTGTTGAACGTCCGTTCAGGATAACCCGTCTTTGATCGTGGCGAAAGAGGGAGCGACCGATGACCGACATTCCGAAGACCTGCAAAGCGGCTGTCCTGGAGGAATATGGCCAGCCCCTGCAGATACGCGAGGTCTCCGTCCCAGAAATCGGACCCAAGGCGATTCTCGTCAAGGTCCTCATGGCCGGCATCTGCGGCACCGACGTACACCAGCAGAAGGGCGAGCTCACCATCAAGAGCCCGCTCCCCAACATCCAGGGTCACGAGACAATAGGCCGCATCGTCAAATTGGGAGAGGGTCGGGTCCAGGACGCCGCGGGAGAGTCCCTGCAGTTGGGCGACCGGATCATGTGGGCCCACGCCGATTGCGGCGAGTGCTACTGGTGCGTGATCGAGCGTGACCCTGTCCTCTGCGCGCGGCGCTCCGGGTACGGCTGGGCTCCCCCAGTCGCCCTTCGCGGCGGCTTCGCGGAATACGAATACCTCACGCCGACCACCAACGTGGTCAAAGTGCCGGTGGAGCTCACCGAAGAAGAAGCCGTCGGAGTGGGCTGCGCCTTCCGTTCGGTGGTGGGCGGGTATGACCGGTTCGGCAAAGTGGGGCTCATGGAGGACTTCGTCATCCAAGGGTGTGGTCCCATCGGGCTCTATTCCACCGTCGTCGCTCGGGAAAGCGGCGCCCGCACGATCATAGTGGTCGGGGCTCCCGCGAACCGTTTGGAGCTGGCCAAGAAGTGGGGCGCCGACTACGTCATCAATATCGACGAGCACAAGGACCCGGAAGAGCGCAGGCAGATGATCCTGAGCCTTACTAACGGCAGGGGCCCGGAGAACGTGGTCGAGGCCTCCGGCGTGCCTTCAGTCGTCGCCGAGGGGCTCGAGATGATCCAGAAGGGTGGAAAGTACCTGATCCTGGGACAGACCTCGGCCGCCGCCACGCCCATCATCGTCAGCCGGATCAACGAGAAGGGCCTTACCATCATCGGCAGCGTTTCCGCCCACGTCGTGCATTTCTACAGGGCTCTGCAGTTCATCAAGACCAACCGGGCCAAGTACCCGTTCGGCGACATCGTGACTCGCAAGTACAAGCTCGAAGAGATCAACGAGGCTCTCGCCGACATGGCGTCGGGCAAGGAGATCAAACCGGTGATCGACAACCGGGAGCGCTAGAAGGGGGAACGCGATGACATTCAAGCCGTTTCTCAGGCCCAACAAGGTTCTCGCGGCTCTCGGGCGAGGCGACACGCCCCTGGGCATGCAGATGTACACGCACGACCCCGACCTGGTGGAGATCGTCGGCTACACGGGTTTTGACTACGTGATGCTCGACATGGAGCACAATCGCACCAACCCCGAAACGATGGTGAGCCTCATCAGGGCGGCGGAAGTATCGGGGCTCACCCCGCTGGTGAGGGTGGGAGCGAACGATCGCTTCCTCATCCGCTCGGCGGTGGAGTCGGGAGCCCAGGGCATCGTGGTGCCTCACGTGAAGACCGCCAACGAAGCCCGAGCGGCCATGGAGGCCAGCCACTATCCGCCCGAAGGGAGCTGCGGCATCTGCCCGGCCATCCGCGCTTCGGGCTACTCCCAGGAGAACTGGGAAGAGTACATGGCCGCCTCCAATCGCCAGGTCATGTTCATCCCCCTGCTCGAGGACGTCGAGGGCATTGACAATGCCGAGGAGATCATCGGTCTGCTGAGGCCCGGTCGCGACGGAGTGGGCGTGGGAGGGGCGGACATCGCCAACACCATGCTCAAGGAGCCGGGCGAGAAAGTGCAGTGGGCGCACCCCTACCTGAGGGAAGCCAACCAGAAGGTGAAGGCGATCGCGGAGAAAAAGGGCATCCCGATCATGGGCATGGCCTTTCCCACGTCAGACCAAGCGGGTGTGGAAGCGGCGAAGGCCAACGGAGTGAAGATCGTCATCTTCTACCCGGACAGCCACATCTTCTTCGAAGCATGCCGCAAGATCGTCAAGGATGTCAGGGGCTGAGAGAGTAGGACGCACCAAGAAGGACAGGACGAATGAGGCTGTATGTCCTAAGCGGCGGGCTCGTTCATCTACCCGACATGAACCATTTGACCCCCGACCGGAACGTCGGCAACCCGGTGACCATCCCGATACTGATGTTCGTGATCGACCATCCGAAGGGGCTGGTGGTGTTCGACACAGGGGTCGACACGGACACCGTGAGCGACCCCATCGTGGACACCAGCCCCGATCTGCGCATCGACAGGCAGATGCAACGACTGGGATACGAACCGGGCGATGTGAAGTACGTCATCCTCTCGCACCTGCATCTGGATCATGCCGGATGCATGCATCTGTTCCCCGATGCCACCTTCGTCGTAAGGCGGCAGGAGCTACGAGCCGCCTGGTGGCCGGATGCCTGGGAGCGAGGTTACGATTTCGACAGCCTCCTGAAGACGCGCCACCTCAAGTACCTACAGCCACCAAGCGACGAAGCGTTTGATGTCTTCGAGGACGGGTCGCTGCTCTGCATCGACACCAAGGGGCACACCGAAGGCCATCAGTCGCTGATCGTCGATCTACCTCAGTCGCGGCGGATAGTGCTCGTCGGTGACGCAGCTCAGGTTGCGGACAATCTGACCTACAGCGTTCCTCCCGGCATGTCGTGGAGTAGCCAGTTCGCCATTCAGTCCATGGAGAAGGTGCGGCACTTGCAGGCGGAAGGGGCCCTCGCCATCCTGGGGCATGAGCCTACAGCTTTGGATACGTTGAGGTTTGCGCCTGACTGCTACGAGTGACGGAAGGGCCTGAGCGACGTGATAACGAGAACGCTCCACCGGCGCTGGCTGAGTCCCGGGACTTCCTGGAGTCCTACGATGTTCTGTCCGACGATGCTCATCATGCCGGTCGACCGGCGGGCTGCTATGAAGAGAGCTGCGGCGACCCCCGGTCCGGCGATCGTAGCCCATTGCCGCGGTTGTTCCGTCGATCAATCGACGGGCGTTGACAAGCCGAGGTTGGCTGCGTAAGCTGGCGCACATAAGGGACGCGTGAACCATGTTCCGTGGACACAACACCGGACCCGATTTCCGGTGGCGGCCGGCGCCACGATCAGTGAGCATGGCTAGGCTAACTGTGGACAAGGAGGTGCTGGCTGGCTATCTAGGCATGGGCCTCAGTTCATGCGTGTTCTGAAGCAAGGGACAGGCGTGTGTAGAAGTCTGATCGAGAAGGAGAGGGGTTTGATGAAGAAGAGGCTTTTCCTGGGAGTGCTCCTTGTCTTGCTGCTGGTCGTCGCCATGGTAGCGGCGGCTTGTGGCAGCGGCACAACAACGACCACGGCCGCGCCGGCCACCACTACCACTGCGGCTCCGTCTACCGACACCACGTCGGCGCCGAGCAGTGACACCACGGCGGCGACCACCGCCACCACAGTTGCCGCCACCAAAGAAGCGACCCTGACGATCGGCGCGATCAGCTCCGTCACGGGCGACATGGCTACGGCGTTCAAAGCCATGTACGACTCCGTCAAGCCGACCGAGGATCTGCTGAACGAAAACGGCGGCGTCACGGTCGGAGATACCCACTACACCATCAAGATCGCGATGTATGACGACCAGTCCACCACCGCCGGCGGACTCACGGCCGTGAACAAGCTGATCGGGGACGGCGTCAAGTACCTGGTTCCTCCGATGTTCATGCCGGTCAACCTGGCCATCGCGCAACTCTGCGAAGACAATAAGATCATGCGCGTGAAGTCCTTCGGGGCGGGCACCATGGAGGTCAACGCGAAGAACCCGTTGATGTTCTTTGCATGCTCGGGCGTGGCGAACATCAAACCGTTCTTCGACTACGCCCTTGGCAAGTATCCGAATGTGAAGACGGTTGCGGTTATCACCCCGGACGATCCGGGCGCGACGACGTACCAGGAAATGATCAAAGCAGAATACGCGGCACGCGGTATCAAGATCGTGTACTGGGAGGTCTATCCGCAGCCGACGTACGAATTCTCTTCCGTCTTGAACAAGGCCCTGGCGACAAAGCCGGATGCCATCGACTGCATATTCGGAATACCCCCGTGCACGTCGGCCATCATCAACCAATCACGGGATCTCGGTTTCACCGGTCCCATCTTCGGCCCCTGCACGCTTGGCGATGCCAATGTCGTCAATGCAATGATCAGCAAACCCGCGTACGCCCATGACATCCTGTCCTACGTGCCGGACGTCAAGAGCGACCAGATGACAGACCCTGTCAAGGCACTGGGCAAGAAGATTCCGGCGGCGGACTTCCAACTGGACAGCCTGCATCTCTACGATGCTTGCTCAGCCATTATCGCGGCTATCCAAGCGGCGCAGAGCATCGACGTGGAGAAAGTCGCGGCTGCTATCAACGACGGCACCTGCAAGGGTTTCACCGGCTCCTACGGACCGGCCGTCTGGGGTTCGTATCAGAGCGTCTACGGCAATAACCACGTCGCCGAGCATGCGCCGATGATCACCACGTACACGCCGCAGGGGCTACAATTCCAATGGCTCTCCTGGGATGGCACAGCTCATGACAAATAGCGCTGAGCGCGAGCGAACCCAATAGCTTGAGGCTTCAGCCTGTGTGAGGAAATGGCGGGGCAGAGAGTCGGCCGGAGAACTGCCGGCTCTCTGCCGTCGCTCTTACGTTCGGGATACGCTCTAGCGACGGAGAGGACCCTTGGGTAGTCCCAGCATTCTGCAAGCTTTCATCAACGGCCTGACATTCAGCGGTATCTACATACTCGTGGCCCTTGGGCTCACTCTCGTTCTGAGCATCATGAACATCGTCCAGCTTGCTCACGGCGAGGTGTACATGATCGGTGCCTACCTCGTCTACTACTTCGGCACCAGCGTAGGTATGAACTTCTACCTATCGATAGTCCTAGCCGTCATAGCGACCGGCATCCTGGGGGTCCTTCTCGAGCGCGTCTTCCTACGACCGTTCAGGGCAAGGCCCGATTCCGCCATGGTGCTGACGGCGGGTCTCATTCTTGTGTTCCAGAACGTCGTGCTGGCCATCGCGACCGGTACTCCCAAGTCCTACAAGACCCCGTATGTGGGGGACGTGAGGCATATCTTCGGGGCTAGCATAACAACGGATAGGTTGGTCATCATCGTTGCCGCCCTCGTGCTGATAGCGGCTCTCTTCCTTTTCATCAGGTTCACCAAGAATGGGCAGGCGATGTTGGCGGTCTCCCAGGAGAGAGAGGGGGCGGCGCTTCAGGGAATCAGCGTCGATCGTCTTTCGGCCATCGCGATGTTCGTTGGGTGCGNNGTGCGGCTTGGCGGGGATCGCGGGGGCGCTGGTAGGGTCCCTCTACAGCCTACTCCCGACGATGGGTGGCACTGTGCTGATAAAGGGCATCTCGGTCATCATCCTCGGCGGCCTTGGCAGCATTCCGGGCACCGTGGTTGGCGGGCTCATCATCGGTCTCCTCGATGGCCTCATCCCCTTGTGGACCACTCAGTACGCGGCCAGCCTCATCGGTTTCGTCATCGTCATCCTCCTCATGCTCTTCAGCCCACAAGGACTATGGGGCCACGAATCACCATGAACAAGACCAACCCCTCCCAGTTTGCGATCACCGGCGTACTCGTAATCCTGCTGGTCCTGTTCGGCGTCTTCTACAAGGGCGCATACGTGCTGCACGTCTTCATAATCCTGATGATGAACGTCGTGCTGGGCTCGAGTCTGAGGCTCATCAACCTCTCCGGGCAGCTTTCGCTGGGGCACGGCGGGTTCGTGACCTTGGGCGCGTACACGTCTGCGGTGCTGCTCGTCAAGACTGGCCTGACGTCTTCCTGGGTGGCTCTACTGCTCTCCGGGCTCATGGCCGCCGCGGTGTGCGTAGTGCTGGGCTTCCCGTTCACCCGGCTCAAGGGCATCTACTTCACGGTGGTCAGCATCTTCGTCGTCCAGGTCATCGTTCTGATCGTGCTGCAGTGGCCCAGCGTCACCGGCGGCGCGAGCGGTCTTCAGAGTGTTCCTCGGCCCGATTCGTTTCTCGGTCTTCACTTCCACTCGAAGACCTCGTTCTATTTCCTTTTCCTCGTGATGATGCTGGTCTCACTGCTCATCCTCTGGGCCATCGAGCACTCACGGATAGGTTTGACTTTCCAGGGCATAAAGCAGGCTGGTTCACTCGCTGAGAGCGTCGGTATCAATACCACGACCTACAAGGTGGCTGCCTTCGCTATCGGCGGTTTCTTCGCCGGCCTGATGGGCGGACTCTACGTGCAGTACGTATCGGCGGTCGACCCGACGGTGTTCGGCTTTCTGCCCACCATCTACATGTTGATCTACGTGATCGTGGGTGGAGAAGGCAGCTTCGTCGGGCCCCCGATCGGCGCGGCGCTTCTCACCGTGCTGCCCGAGGTGGCCCGGCCTCTGAAGAACTGGATGCCCGTGATGTTCGCGGCGATACTCATGCTGATCATCTTCCTTATGCCCGAGGGGCTGGTGGGGCTGCCGCGAAGGATATGGAGCGTGTTCAAGAAAAGGACAAGGGAACGATCAGATGTTGCAGGTTGAGGGACTGAGCAAGAACTTCGGCGGTCTCGCCGCGGTGAGTGACGTCAGCATGAGCATCCAGCCGGGCGAGCTGGTTGGTCTCATCGGGCCCAACGGCGCGGGGAAGACTACCTTCTTCAACCTGCTGACGGGGTACATCCGCCCCACCTCGGGCACGGTGACCTTTGAAGGCAAGAACATCACCGGCAGGAAGCCGCACTATGTGGCGTCCCGGGGCATGATCCGCAGTTTCCAGCAGGACAACGTCTTTGCCCGCTACACGGCTCTGGAGAACCTGCTTTTGGCGTCTCATCTCAATGCCGACGTCAACTTCTTGCAGACGATCTTCAAGACCCGACACGACCGGCGCAGACAGAGCGAGATCCGGGCCAAAGCCGACGAAGTACTCGAACTGGTCGGCATCCAGCACCTCGCGGGTTCGACAGCCGGGTCCTTGGCCCATGGTCACAAGCGGATGCTGGGTATTGCAGTGGCGCTGATGTGCCAGCCCAAACTGCTGCTTCTGGATGAACCGCTTGCAGGCATGAACATCGCTGAAGTCGACGAGACCCTGACTCTCATACGCAGGTTGTGGGAGGGCGGGCTCACGGTCTTGCTGATCGAGCACAACATGAGGGCGGCGATGAGTATCTGCCAGCGATTCCATGTCTTGAGCTTCGGCAAGAAGATCGCCGAAGGCACACCAGACGAGATCAGGAACAATCCGGAAGTGGTCACGGCCTATCTGGGGACGGCAGCCCATGCTGCTTGAGCTCAAAGGCGTCTCGGTCTACTACGGCACCGCCATGGCGGTCACCGACATCAACCTGTCGCAAGAAGAGGGCAGTGTCGTGAGCGTCATCGGCGCGAACGGCGCCGGCAAGAGCACTATCCTGAAGGCCATTACCGGGCTGGTGTCCCCGCGTTCCGGAACCATCGAAATGGATGGTAAGAGGATAGACGGATCGCCCACCGTCGGCATCGTGAAGTCGGGCATCGCCTGCGTGCCCGAGAGCCGGAAGCTCTTCCCGCACATGAGCGTGCAGTCCAACCTGAATCTGGGAGCCTACCTGCGCAAAGACAAAAAGGCGATACGCGAGGATCTTGAGGGCGTCTTCTCGCTCTTCCCCAGGCTGAAGGAGCGACTGCGGCAGAAGGCGGGGAGCCTGAGCGGTGGGGAACAGCAGATGCTGGCCGTCGGCCGCGCGCTGATGTCGAGGCCTCGGCTTCTGCTGATGGATGAGCCGTCTCTGGGTTTGGCGCCCATCGTCATCGATAGTCTGGCGGACAACATCATCGAGATCAACCAGCGAGGTGTCAGCGTCCTCTTGGTGGAACAGAATGCCGGTCTGGTCAGTAGAGTGGCGCAGCGGTGCTACGTCATCGAGGTGGGCAGGATAGTGCTCGAGGGCAACATCAAGGACATGATGGAGAACGACTCGGTCCGCAGGGCGTTTCTAGGCTGATATCCGCCTTTCCGGCCTGGCCCGCGGTGCCTCTGGAGCCCACGATCCACCAAGGAGCGCAGCTTGACAGACAGGGGGAGACCCAATATGATTCGGCGAATGGACGCTATGCTGAACTCAATACCGCCTAGTGAACTGCCAGCAGGCGAGACCCCCGACGAAAGCGCAAGGGAGTCCTACCTGCAACTGGTGCCCGCGGTCGATCAATCTATCCGGATCCTCTTCTCCCTGGCCAACACCGTCGGCGGCGAGGCTTCGCTCACCGAACTCACCAAGCAGGTCGGTATCAGCAAGAGCAAGGGGCTCGCCATCCTGAACACGCTCCGCAACGCCGGGCTTGTGACCCGCAACGACCGCACGAAGAACTACCGGCTGGGGGCGAACATCCTGCTACTCACCCGAGCCTTGGTCAACAACACCGACCTTGCGCAGGCTGTGATCCCGTACCTGGAGGCGTTGGCTGCGAAGGCCGGCTGCAGTTTCCACTTGGGCGTCGTATCCGGTGAGACCCTGTTCGTCGTTGCCAGGCGGCACGCCCCGGGAGGCAACTACATCGCTGTCGACGTGGGGCACCGCTACCCTTTGACCTGGGGCGCTCACGGCAGGGCCTATCTGGCCAAGATGCCTCCTGAGGAATTCGAGCGCCGCCTTTCCGAAAGCTCCATCATCCAAGCCGGCGAGACAGATCGGGACGGCATTGATCGTGACGTTCTGCGGGCGCAGGTGGAGGATGCCCGAAGGATAGGCTACGGGATGTCGCTGGGAACGACTTGGTCGGGACTGAACGCGGTGAGCACAGCTATCACGGTCGACTCCCCGGAGACGCCGGATGCGCGAAGGCCAGTCGCCTTCCTAGTCGCTGTCGGCTCGTTTTCGACCGATCGGGCCCACGAGATCGGCCGGCTTATGCTCGCCGCGTGCGCGGAGATGAGCCAGACGCTGGGGCCGATGTTCGCCGCGGTCAACCTTCACTTCCCTCTCTCGAGGCCGCTGCTGTCGTAGACGGCCAGGCGTGCCCGGGACCGATATTCAACGAAAGGACGTCATGACCAACGCTAGCCCCAACGATGCCAGACCCGACGCCACGAAGTTGTTCGTCGACAACTTCCAGCGCATCCGCTATGCGGACCTTGCTCCCGACGTTGTCAAGATAACCAAGGACCAGGTTCTGGACTTCTTCGGGGTAGCTCTGGGCGGATCGTCCGAAGCCGGCGTGGGTGAGATGAGGGATCTGGTGCTCGAGTGGGGTGGCGCCCCCCAGAGCAGCATCCTGCGGTGGGGAGACAAAGTGCCCGTGCCGAACGCCGCTCAGGTGAACGCGACCATGGCACATTCGCTCGACTTCGACGACGTCCACGAAGACGCCATCATGCATCCGGGAGTGGTCACCATTCCCACGGCGCTGGCCATGGCCGAGTACGTAGGGGTGGTGAGCGGCCGCGAGTTCATCACGGCCGTGGCCCTAGGCACCGACTTCATCTGCCGCTGCGGGTTGGCCACCCGACCCGGGGAGAGCATCCACCCGTACGGGTGGCACCTCACCACTCTCTACGGATACATGACCGCCGCTTTCGTCGCCGCCCGCCTGCTAGGAATGGACGCGGACGCCATGACCAACTCGGTGGGCATCGCGTACCACCAGTCCTCGGGCAACGGCCAGCCGGTCAAGGACGGGGCCCTCACCAAACGGATGGGCCCGGGCATGGCGGTTCGGGGCGGCATCGCCTCAGCCCTCATGGCCAAGCGGGGCATCACCGGCGCGCGGAACTGCCTGGAGGGCAAAGCCGGACTGTACAACGTCTATCACATGGGCGCCTACTCGCGAGAGCGGCTCGTCGATGAACTCGGCACGCGCTTCGAGGGTATCAACGTGTCCATCAAGCCCTACCCGTGCTGCCGGGGCGTGCATGCTTTCGTCGACGCTGGTCTTGCCCTCGCGGCCAAGCACGACATCCGTCCCGAGGACGTGGAGAGCATCCTCATCAACTGCGGTGCGGGCACCTACGGACTTCTCGGGTCGCCGTTGGAAGTCAAAGCGCATCCTCGCAACCAGGTGGACTCTCAGTTCAGCATCGTCTGGGGAGTGGCGACGGCGCTGGCCCGCCACCGAGCCACCCTGGACGACTTCACCGAGACCGCCATCAAGAGTCCCGACATCCTGGGGCTCACAGGCAAGACCGACGTACAGATCGACCATGAGTTCGACCGGGGCGACGTTGGCATCGAGCCGGCCCGTGTCCGCGTTACGATGAAGGACGGCGCGGTTTTCACCGAGCAGGTCGATTTTCCCACGGGGGCGCCCTCACGGCCACTCTCGTTCGCCGACATCGAACGGAAGTTCCACAGTCTCCTCGAGCACGCGGAGCAGCCGATCTCCCCGGCCAACGCGCAGCAGTTGGTGGAGACAGTCGCCCGGCTCGAAGAGCTGGAAGACGTCCGGGATCTACTCAACCTCGCGATCTAGCCGGAGGGACGGCCCGAGTGGGGTACTACATCGGAGTCGACGGAGGGGGAACCTTCACTGACTGCGCGGCCATGGACGATGACGGCCGCCTGTACTATGCGAAGGCCGCCACGACGCAGGACGATTTTGCGGTCGGCATGCTGAGCGCCCTCTCTGCATTGGCCGACGACTGCCACACAACGCTCCCCGAACTGATCTCTTCAGCCGAGCGCTTCAGTCTGGGCACCACTGTGGGTACCAACCTCCTGGTGGAGAGACGGGGGGCGCGCACCGGTCTGCTGGCAACTGCCGGGCACGGGGACTCGATCCTCATCATGCGTGGCACCGGCCGGACCGCCGGCTTGGAACTGGACCTGCTCTTCTACCCCCAGGCCACCGACAAGCCCGTTCCACTCGTCCCTCGCGCCCTGATACGGGAGATCGACGAACGAGTCGACTACAAGGGCACGGAGCTGGTGCCTTTGGACGAAGAGGCGGTGGAGGCGGCAGTGCGGAGTCTGGTCGAAGCGGGCGTCACCGCGATCGCCGTGGCCTTCCTCTTCTCTTTCAAGAACCCGGCGCATGAGCTGCGGACGCGGGAGATCATCCAGAGGGTCGCCCCGGAGGTATATGTCTCGTGTTCCCATCAGGTGGCTCCCCGCATGGGCGAGTACGAACGGACGGTGGCCACCGTCATAAACAGCTACATCGCT
>PMIZ01000417.1 GCA_003157225.1 Actinomycetota bacterium
GGCGCAGGCCCTGACCACCGCCGGCATAGAGGAGTACCAGCTCTACCTCGTCAGCAGGCAGGCATTCGACCAGATCCCCCGCGTCAGGGACTACTTCAACACCGCCTTGCAGTTCGATCCGAGCAACACCCAGGCGCAGCAGTATCTCGACCTCATCGACAACTTCAAGGACCAGAAGCTGAAGGTGAACATCACCGCCGCCACGAAGACGCTGGCGAAGCCGAAACGGACGGACGACGAAAACTACGCGCTGTTCGTTTCGCTGCAAACAGCATCGCGGATCGACGCGAAGGACCCCGCGGTGCAGAAGATGCTTGTCGACACGGCGCAGGACCGGGCAAAGCTCGCCGATTCCTACATTGTAAAAGCAAAAGCCTCCCTGGCCGGCATGAATGACAAGACGCCTGCCGCGACGCAGGAAAAGCAGTACACCGATGCTTACCCGAACGTCTCCCGGGCGCTTGATATCGACCCGAAGAATGCCACTGCGTCGGCCCTGATGAGCACCATGAAGACGGCCATTGGAAAGCTCGTCGCCGCGCGTGTGGCGACATTCCAGACCCTCCTCTCCGAGGCGAAATACGCCGACGCACGGACCCAGCTCACGGGGCTCGCCGACCTGAACCGCAAGACCGGGAACGACTACGATGCGGACGTGCGCAGCGCCACCTACAACCTGAACTTCACCTGGGCCAGGGCGTACTTCGCCTTGAAGGACTACCCGAACGCCGACACGCGCACCGACGCGGCCTTGGCTGCGTCGCGCACGGCGGAGGCGACGGCTCTGAAAAAGCAGATCACCGCCATCCGCGGCAAGGCCGACACTGCCGCGACATTCGACGCCACCGTGGCGGATATCGACAAGCTCATCGGCTCGGGCCAGCTCGTCTCCGCGCAGCGCAAGATAAACGCCCTGGGGCGCACGACGAGCGACCAGGCAAAGCAGGCGTCACTCGATACAAGGGCGCAGGCGATCCTCGACAAGATCAAGGACATTTATGCGCAGGGCGTCGATGCGTACCGCGCGGAGAACTACAAGGACGCCATCAGTCTCCTGGAGACCGTCGTGGGCGTTCAGGTTGACTACGAACAGGCCGGCGACTATCTCGACAAGGCTCGCCAAAAGCAGAAAGTGATCGACCAGGTGGGAGGCTAAGCGATGCAGACGATTCCGCGTTCGAGGCTCACGATGCACGTGGCGGAGGTCGTGTACTCCGCGATCATCATCTTCTGGTTCGTGCTTCCCTTTCTGAGCTCCGCGCTGGGGGGCTTCAACCCGCGCATGCTCGGGCAGCGGCTCTTCGGGTCCAATCCCGCCGACGTCGGGGCGCAGTGGGCGGTGACCGTGCTCGCCTACCTGATCCCGCTGATCTGCCTGTGGAAAATCGCCGCGCTCTTTCTCCCTCCCCGGTTCGCCGTCGTTGCAAATCCCGAGCTGCCCATCCCGATCGCGCTCACTATCCTTTCCTCCGGTCTCGTGGTCGCGCTGGTGATCCTGTATCTCACGAACAGGGCCGCTAGCGCGAGTTATTTCGCGGGCTTTCCCCCGGTCACCTTTGCCGTGGCGCTGATCTCCCTGGGTTACAACGGGTACTTCATCGTCATGCTCATCCTCAGCATCAGCAAACGCGATGTCGCCTTCCAGGAGTATCTGGAGTTCCGCCGCAGCGGCGGTCAGCAGCCCCGCACACCGGCCGCCGTTGTCCAGAGGCAGGGCATCCAGAGAAAGCTCATCATGACGTTCGTGCCGCTCATCCTCGTGATCATATTCGTGCTCGCCTTCCTCCTTCTGCGCGATTTCAGCAGGACGATACTGGCGTCAGTGAATGCCAACGGCGAAGGGCTGGCCGACAGGACGGCGAGCGTCGTGAAGGCCAATCCGACGGACAAGGACCGCATCTCGCTGGATGACTATTTCGCCGCCGAGGCGAAAAAGAACCTCCCGACCGGCTCGGCCGCGGCTTTCACGCGGTTCAACACCTTGTCATTCTACCGCAAGGACGCCAAGGCAGGCGGTTTCGTGGTCTGGGGCAGCACCGATCGGTCGATCATCGGCCAGACCGCGCCGTCGATCGATGCTTTCACCGCAACCACCAGCCGCTACAACGCGCAGGCCAAGACCTACGAGTTTCTCGCACCCGTGTCCCTCAGCACGACATTCATCGGCTACGTAAAGGTGGACTACGCCCGCGACGTGATTTACGAGCCCTATTTCCGCACGCAGGTGAAGGTGTTCGTCATTGCCGCCCTGTTCATGTATGCCTCGGTTTTCCTGATCTACCTGTTCGGGCGCGCGATTGTGTTCCCGATCCTTTTCCTCCGCATGAGCGTGAACTCCATTGCGAATGTCCTGTCCAACATGGTCAGGGGACAGCTCCGGTTTTCCTCCGACCTGCTGGTCTACAAAGATCGCGTGCACACTCATGACGAGATCAAGCTTCTCTCCAGCGAAGTGAACCACATGGCGAACGTCATCCGCGGCGTCATCCCCTATATCTCGCAATCGACACTTCAACACGCCGAGATGGGAAAACCGACCACGGAAACCAAGGATCTCACATTCCTTTTCACGG
>PMIZ01000012.1 GCA_003157225.1 Actinomycetota bacterium
GCCCTCCCCCTCATCGAACCGGACGTGCAGATTTCTTGCATCCGGCTCACCCGTGAGTCCCTTGCGAAGACCCTCGTGCCCGAAGCTGCCTGAGCGTGTCAGGAGTGCCCAAGCTGACGAGTCCAAGGCTGTACATC
This sequence comes from Actinomycetota bacterium, assembly GCA_003157225.1. The sequence goes on from PMIZ01000012.1 coordinate 138, forward strand.
CAGGTGTTATGGGAGAATCCCTCCGGAATGGTCATTCGCCTTTGACTTTTCCTGCGCACCAATCGGTACGTGCGCATGAGAACGTATTCGTCGATTCGCCTAAACACTCTCGACGGGTATCCCCGCGCGAAGTAGCGTCCCCAAGAGAGGAGCGCCGTATTCAGGTTGCCCAAGACCTGCGGCAACGACATATAGCCGCCGCGTTCGGTGAGAAGCTTGATTCTCCCGCGAATCCTCGCCTCGGATTTCTTCGAGGGCGTCAGGTTCAGGAATCGATGATCCCCTCCCCAGATATCGCGTTCGAAACGGAACGTGTAACCGAGAAAATCCAGGCTCTGTCCCGCCTCCTTAAGATTGACGATACGCGTCTTTTCTGGGCTCAGCCGTAGTCCCATCTTTCCCTCCAAAAGCTCCTTAACGAACCTCTGGATCGGAGTTCCGATGAAGCGAGCCAGGATCACGAAGTCGTCTGCGTAACGCACCAGGTGCGCCTTGCAAGTTTCCTTCGGCCCTCCGGCCCGATGCCATCTAAGATCCAATTCGTGAAGAAAGACGTTTGAGAGCAAAGGCGAAATCACCCCGCCCTGCGGCGTTCCCCTCGATGAGCGGATCAGACGTTTGCCGTCCCCGCCGTCTTGGACCGGACACTCCAACCACCGGCGAATCAGCTTCAACATGCTGCGATCCACCACGCGGCGGCGCAAACATGCGATCAGCTTGCGATGATCGATGGTGTCGAAATAGGACTGGATGTCCGCGTCGTAAACGGCGCAGAATCCATGACTGATGTGAGTGCGGATCTCCTCCAACGCATCGTGAGCGGACCGGCCCGGACGAAAACCGTACGAGCAGTCCTGGAAATCCGACTCGAAAATCGACTCCAAGATCAGTAGACACGCCATCTGGACCACACGGTCTTTCACCGTGGGAATCCCAAGCGGTCTTTGACCCCCGTTTGCTTTGGGAATCCACACCCGACGGACCGGACTCGGCCGGTACGTCTTTTCTACCAACTCCAGCCGCACCTGCTCCAGGAAGGCCGACAAGACTTCATCCGAAGACGTAAGATCGCCGATCCTGACTCCGTCCACTCCGGGGGCGCCTCCATTCGCGCGAACGCGGCGGAAGGCTTCCCTTAGGACGTATTCAAGGCAGATGCGGTCGTACAGAGCATAGAACCGGAAGCCCGGTTCCTTCGCGGCTTTCTGGCCTAGCTTCCAACGCAGCAAAGAGAGTTTCAGCGGCATTCCCACTTCGGGAACGTGCGCGTGGTCCGTAGTGGATGTTTCCATCAAGCGGATCTCCTTGAATAGTTGGTTGCTAACCCACGGTCACATCCCTTCGCTCTAGGATCGTTACTCCCTTCTTTGCTACTATGGATGTGTCCGACTTCCGCGCAGACACCCAGCGTCTTATTCATTCGGCGATGGGCTCGGAAGTTATCCTGCCTGCGCGGACCTCCCAGGTTCCTCTGCTTGTCTTTCTCCTCGCGCCGCTCCCTACCACCCCGGACCGTCTTTCCCCTGCGTCTGCTCATTGCTTTGGAAGAAAGTGACAGGCTTCACCCAATACGGGAGGCTGGCCACGGTCGAATTTCATTTAACGAGGCCGAAACGGATTTGCTTGCGCTGCGGCTCAAGGATTTGATCCACCGGGCTTCGACGAACTCGTTGCCGAGGACGCCGCCGGTTTCACTACATGTCGAACGAGCAATTAACATGGTCGAACTTGCATCGACGAGACAAGCCAGGCTTATCCTGGCGCACCGCATTCCGACGAAAGCGAACAAGATTCCGACGGAAAGCGATCACGGGAAATCGCTGTCCGGGGCCGTCCGAGCGTTTCGAATTGTCGTCACTGAGTATTGCTCATAGGTGGTTGCTGAGTGATCCCTCTGGTCTTTCTTTGTGATTCTCCTTTGATCTGAAGGGTGTAAGCGTTGTGGACGATTCGGTCGAGGATGGCGTCGGCAAGAGGCGGGTCTGCGATCCAGTCGTGCCAGTTCTCGACGGGTAGTTGGGCGGCGATGATAGTCGACCTCTTTTGGTAGCGGTCGTCCAGGATCTCCAGAAGGTCCCGTTTGGCGGACGGGTCGAGAGGCGCGAGGCCCCAATCGTCGAGCACGAGGACGTCGATGCGGGCAAGTTGGGCGAGGCGGCCGGCATGCGTTCCGTCCGCGCGAGCGATCGCGAGTCCCCCGAGGAGTCTCGGGAGGCGAAAGAACCGTGCGCGGAATCCATGCGCGCAAGCCCGGTGAGCAAGGGCGCAGGAGATGAAGGTCTTGCCGACGCCGGTGGCGCCTGTGACGATCACGTTTCTCTTGTCTCTGACCCAGGTGTCGCGGCCCAGGAATTCGAGGGTCGCGCGATCGAGCCCCCGAGCGGTCGCGCTCTGGAGCTCTTCGAGCCTGGCTGTTTGAGAGAGTCCCGCCTTGCGGATACGCTCCTTGAAGCGCCTGTCGTCGCGATCCACGCGTTCGCATTCGACGAGATCGAGGAGCCGATCTTCAAATGAGATGTCGGCGTGGGTCCCGGCCTCCAGTTGCCGCTCCAAGGCCTTGCGCATCATCTTGAGTCCGAGTTCATCCAGCTTGTCGAGAAGGAGTTGGCGCATTTAGCGGGCCCTCCCTGCGAAGTACCCTTTGCCGCGGACGTTGGCGTGAGTGGCAACGGGTGACGGCTCCTCGCCCTGAATCTCCAGGCCGTCGAGCCCCTTGGCGAGGATGGACTTGACGCTCTGGTAGTTCGTGGCCCCCGCGCGAAGCGCTCTGGCGCACGCCCTCTCCAGGCGCTCGGCGCCGTAGCGCTTGGAGAGACTCACGATCCCCAGCGCGGGGCGGAAGCCGTGCTCCGGGTGAACGTAAGCAAGGAGCATCGCCTCGACGAGTTCTCTCGTCGAAGGGCCGAACTCGCTAGCCCATCCCAGAAGCCTTTGAGGCGTCCACTCGGCATGCTCGCGGTGAGACTCGGGCATGTGTTCAGGCGTGGTCGAGATGTGCCGAAGACCGATCCCTCTGTCGTGAGCGGCCACAAGCGCGCCGCCTAGGTACACCTCCACACGGTGGGTGGTGAGCCGAACGTCGACCGTCTTGCCGCAATACCGGTGGGGCACGCTGTACGCGTGGGAGGCAAAGCGCACGTGATAGTCGGGGCCCACCTTGGCTTTCCTCCACTCGGCGAGCTCATAACGGGAGCTCGGGAGAGGTCTCAGCTTGGCTCTCTCCTCGGCCTCGAAGAGCTCGCGCCTGGAGTGCGGCACGTCGGTGAGCTTCCTGTCGTTGAAGGCCCGCACTTCTGCGTCCACAGCTTCCTGAAGTTCTTCCAGGCTGAAGAAGACCCGGTCCCTTAGCGGCGCAAGCACCCACCTTTCGACCTGCTGCACCCCGTTTTCGACCTTGGCCTTGTCTTTAGGGCGGCGAGACCTGGCCGGCAGCACCACGATATCGTAGTGCCGCGCGAACTCGGCGTAGGCGGGGTTCTTCTCCGGTTCGAAGCGGCAGGCCGACGTGACTCCGGACTTCAGATTGTCGGGCACGACCACCTCGGGACAACCGCCCAGGGACTCGAAGGCGAACGCGTGGCATTCGAGCCAGTCGCGCAGGGTCTGCGTGCGACAGGCGCGAGCGAAGATGAACTGCGAGTATCCGGTGGCCGCCACGAAGATCTCCACCTTGTGGGTCTCGCCGCTTTCGGGGTTCGTCAGTCGCATCGTCAGGCCCGAAAAGTCCACGAACAGCTTCTCGCCGGGCCGGTGATGCTGGATCATGCTGTACGAGTGGGTGCCCTCCCACTCCCGGAAGAGCTGGGAGAAGCGGCTGTAGCGGTAACCGTTCGGGTGCTCTCGCCTGTACTCCTGCCAGAGCAGCGTCAGTGTCACGCCCTTCCTGGAAAGCTCGGACCGGATGCGGCTCCAATCCGGCAGCGGGCGATCCGTGTCTTGGGGAGGGGACGGAGGAAACAACAGCGCTTCCAACGCCGCGTCGCTCAGATCCTCCGGCGGCGGCCAGACGAGCCCTGCCGCCTTGGCTCTGTAACCGTATTCCACAACAGTCGTGCAGCCGAGGCCGCACGCGCCGGCCACCTCGCGGGCCGTCATCCCGTGCTCAAGCCGGAGCCGGAGCACCTCTCGTATCTTTCGCATTGTCGAACGTCTCCTAGGCACTCCACCGTTGTGAAGCACCGGGTCGGGGAAACGCTCAAACTACCAAACCGGAACCTGCTGATCCTGATCGCTTTCCGTCGGAAACTTGATCGCTTTCAATCGGAAACCTGATCGCTTTCCGTCGGAATCTTGTTCGCTTTGCGTCGGCGCGTGCAGCCGCAGGAGGGTTGTCCCTGCGTCCGGAGCTTGGATTCGAGGATCTTGCTCGAAATCGGGGTTGGATTCGCGAGCGCAATTGCAC
>PMIZ01000224.1 GCA_003157225.1 Actinomycetota bacterium
TCGGAAGAGCGGCTTTGGATCGGCGGCGCCGAGCTTGACCAGGGCAGCCGCGGTTTTCTCGATCTGGTCGCGCATAGCCTTGGCGCTGATGGTGGTGAAATCGGGGTGCGAATATGAATGATTTCCGATGGGATAGCCGCCGGCGATGATCTCCTGGGTCCACTTGGGAAAGTCCCTGACGAACCCACCTGTAAGGAAGAAGGTCGCCTGCACGTCGGCCGCCTTGAGGGCCGCTAGGATGTCCTTGAGTGGGGCTGGGTCGTAGGCTGCGTCGAAGGTGAGCGCGACCACCTTGTCCTTGGTGGGCAGTTTGGTGTAGTTCTTGGCGGGTTTGCCGCTGCTGGCGCTACTGGTGGTTGAAGTGGAGGGCAGGCTGGCCGGCGGGGCCGTGGTGGTCGGTTGAACGGTCGTTACCGGCTGAAGGGTCGTGCTCGGCTGGACGGTGCTTGTGGACTGGCCCGACCCGTTTCCCGCGGTCGAGACCGTGGCTCCGTTCGTGCTGCTCGATCCGCCGCTGTCGAAGAACCCACACCCTCCTAAGGCCAGCCCGGCTATCAAGAGTGTGCCCGCAAGCAGTGCTCTCGCCGTCTTGTTCCTCGTTGTCCCTAGCGGCATCATGCCGTCCACGCCTCCTTGGAAGTGTTCACACGAATGAGACTTCCCTGCATAGCGCGCAGTTCCTGCCGGCAAGGGGTATAATCCTAGTGCATGTCTCCCGCAGCAGCCCCCATCTCCGGTGTCTCTACCGCGCACACGCTTCCCCGTGTACCGCCAGCGTGTGCCCGTCCTATGCGCGTAGGCGGCATGGCGTTTGGCAACGGGGTCTTCATGCGCGGGCCGAACTACTGGGCCTGGGCCCGTGAGGACGGGACCGTGGTCGACGCGCCCGTCCACACCCTTCTCAAGCGCCACAGATGGCTCCGCGCCCCGGTGTTGCGTTCGATCGTGACGCTCGCCGAGATGTTCGCACTCACGTTCGCGCTTCACCGTCGAAACGGAGCACTACGCGGCGCCCGGCTGCTCTTCTGGCTGGCGATGTGCGTCGCCGCCGACTTCTGTTTCAGCCTGGCGCTGCCTTATCTGATCCGTGATCCGCGCCCACAGCAGGTGGTTCTCGGCGTGCTGGACTTCGCCTTCGGACTACTCGCGCTGCGATACGGACTGGGCAAGGACATCTGGCGCTACCACGGGGCCGAGCACAAGGCGGTGAACGCCTATGAAGGCGGGGCCGACCTCGCGGACGTGCGGGTGGCCATGACCTACAGCCGCGTGCACGACCGGTGCGGCACCAACCTGGCGGTACTCAGCATCCTCCTGCTGCTGCTCGGCTACCCGCTTGTGAGCAATCTCGCATTGGGGGAACTCGGAGACATGCTCTACGCCGCCCTCATCATCGTCCTCTCGCTGGAGTTCTTCCGCCTGATCGCGAAGCGTCCCGGGTCGAGGCTAAGCCGAGCCCTTCTGGCAGGTGGAAAAGCCCTGCAGCGAGGCGTGACCACGCGCGAGCCGGCCCCCGAGCACGTGAGGCTCGCATGCGTCGCTCTCAGCCGGGTGATCGAACTAGAAGACCGGCCTCCTGGGGCCGCCTCGTTCTAGTAGCTGACGACCCTGGACAGAGCCTTGGCCGCTTCGATCCAGTCGGCCACCTGACTCTCGGTGGGTACCTGGCGGACGAGTTTCTTCTGCTCGTTCACCTCGGCCATTTTCTTGACGAGATTGTCCGCCCGGCGCTTGGCCAGCTCGGGCACAGTGTCCACTCCGGAGGCCTCCAGCAGGTCGGAATACTGCGTCCCGACGCCCTTGACCCGGAAGAGGTCCGCTCGATTCACCCATTCCAGGATGAGCGCGGAACTGAGACCGGTGGACGCGGCCAGGGTGTCGCGACCCTTGGGAGTCGCCCCGGCCGAGAGTAGGTCCTCGGTGGTCTTCACGCCCTGGGCCTGGAGCTTAGATGCGCGCTCGGGCCCGATGCCTTCGATATCCGCGATGCTTGCCAACGCTCCTCCAGTCGCCGTTCTCACAACCGTTCCATACTAGCGCGGCCGTTCTCCTCTCGGATAGAACCTGCGCCCCGACTCGCTGGTGAGGTTCCACATGCAGAAAGACACCAAACCTCCGTCCGGAGTCAAGGACTTCACGCAACAACGGCGCACCCGCTCGAGGTCGACACTCCAGGCGTCCTGAAACAGCATGCCCGAGATGGTGAGCATTCGATCAGCCTCCTCAAGGAAACGGTCGAGGCCGTCGCGAGGTTGCGGGTCGGCCGGTGATGCGCAGCGGAGCTGGCCCTCTGCCGGCTGCGCGCCCATATCGCCCGGCCCCCGTGGTCGCCGACTCCATTGGCGCGAGGTCGCAGCCACGGCTCGCCGGGACGCCTCGCCCGGCTGCGGCCCGCAGCACGAAGACTCCGAACGCACGACCTCCAGCCGGCCGCCGTCGCGGACCCAGTATCGAGCTCGGAACGAGCAGCGAGCGTGCTCACAGCAGCTGGGCGCGAAGTCGGTCTCGGATACTTCCCCGCGTGTCTGCTCCTCGAGCAGATCCAGCGCTTCGGGCAGCGTGAGACGCGCCAGGGGACTGCCCGGGTACCGTCCGAAGTAGCTGACGGGCTGCAGATGAAGTCCTCGCACCACCCCCGGCCATGCCGTCGCGAGACGGACCAGAGAGCCCAGCTCGTGCTGGTTGATGCCGGGGACGACCGTCGGCACCAACACGACGGCCAGACCGGCCTCGGCGCATCGTTCGAGCGCCCGGAGTTTCTTCTTCGCCAGAGGCCTCCCCCGGAGAGCACGGTAGGTCTCGTCTGTCACGCCGTCGAACTGAAGGAACACTGAGACCAGCCCCGCGCCACGCAGTCGTTCCGCATAGCCTTCTTCGGCCGCCAGACGAAGGCCGTTGGTGTTCAGTTGAACGAAGGTGAAGCCAGCCGCGCATGCAGCCGCAATGACCTCGGGGAGGTCCTCGCGCAGCGTCGGCTCCCCGCCCGATAGTTGGAGGTTAACCGCGCCCTCCGATTTGTACAGGTGCTCCAGCATCTCTGTGAGCCGTGGCAGCGGAGGGTCGGGCTCAGCGGAAGTGGGCCCGGATTCCGCGAAGCACACCGGACAACCGAGATCGCATCTGAGCGTGACCTCGAGAACCACGGTGCACGTTTGTTGCGCCGGAGCGGTGGAGATCCCGCCGCACCAGGACTCAAGCGAAGGCGCGCCGCGCCAGACACACGTCTGCCACGATCCGTGATCGGGACAGCGCCCCTCAAGCGTCACGTTGTCGCCCTCGGCGAGCAAGGCGGCCGGGACCGTGGCGAGGCAGACGGGGCAGATGCTCTCGGCGGATCGAAACGACTCAGCCACGCCGGGCCTCCCTCGGGTCGATCCCATGATCGTCTGCGTTCGGTTGCGCGACCAACAGGTAGTACCCGGGGCGCTCCGCCCGCAGGGCTTCTTGAACGCCCCGCCCCGCCCCTGCCGCTTCCCAGAAGGAGGCAGCGGAGCCATAGGCGAAGATCAGGGAGGCCATCAAGGCGGTGAGGGCGTCGGACCGATCACGCCAGATGCGCACGACGAACCCGGAGAGCGCGAAATGCTCCAGTGTCTCGTCCTTTCCTACCGCCCCGCGGAGGCAGGTTGCAGCCGGGGCGAGGTGCACGGGCCGGTCGTTTGACGGAGCTCTGAGATACATGTCGGTGACGGCGAGCCGTCCGCGGGGCCGCAGCACGCGCCGGATCTCCTGGAGCACGCTCCCGGCGTCGTCGAAACCCGACAGGAAGCACTCCGAGAACACGACATCGAAATGACAATTGGGGAAAGGGATCTCCTGGGACGACCCGATCACCCACCGGACCTGAGGGTCGCGGGCTTGGGCTTCCTGGATGAACCGGGGTGAGCTGTCCAGGCCGATCATCGAAACGCCGAACTCCCTCGCCAGGAACGAAGCGGTGGATCCCACTCCGCATCCAAGATCGAGCACCGAGTCTCCAGGTTGGAGAGCGCAAGCCTCCGCCAACTCCTCCGTCAGCGCCAATCCGCCCGGCCGGAATTCCGCCCCGGCCGCTTCGCGGAAGCGCGCCTGTTGGTAGAGGCTGCAGTTCGTCTTGTCCATGCTCAGAGCTGGATCGTCTCAACCGAGCAGTAGTCCTGAGGGATCGAGAACATTTGCTGCAGCGGCAAGCTGCGAAAGTGACTAAGCAGCACGCGGTTCACCCCTTTGTGGGAGACCACGAAGATGTTTCTTCCGCCTGCCCTCGAGATGGCCAACAAGGCCGGGACGGCTCTCCGCTGCAAGTCAAGGAAGCTCTCGCCGCCTGGGAAGCGCCGGCCGACAAGATCGTCCTCGCGTTCGCGGTGCTCCTCCGGGTGCAGCTCCTTGGCCTCCTCGAAAGTGAGCCCGGTCCACAAGCCCGTGTCGATTTCCCGCAGGCCGCTCTCCTCTTGGACGGGCAGACCGGAGGCTTCGGCGACGATCTGAGCCGTGAGCAGGCACCTGCGTAGGGTGCTGCTGTAGATGGCGTCGAAACCAATCGAGCGCAGCCTATCGGCCAGCCGTCGCGCCTGCTCCACGCCCGCGGCGCTGAGCGGTACGTCCAGTTGGCCGACGAAGCGTCTCGCGCCCCCAGGCAACTCGGCTTCGGCATGCCGGACCAAGTAGACGAGCGATGGCCCCCCGGCAGCGCGCCCACCCTGGCCGGTCGGTCTCATTCGCTTCGGGCGGCACGGAACTGGATCACCTGAGCGGCGATGCTGACCGCGATCTCCTCGGGGGTCTCTGCACCGATCGAGAGGCCGATGGGCGCGTGCACTCGCGCCAGGTCGTCGGGAGAGAAGCCCTGCTTCTCAAGTGCTTCGAACGTCTTGGCGACTTTGGACTTGCTACCGATCATGCCGATGTAGCATGCCGGGGTCTTGAGAGCCTGCGCCAGAACGTCCCTGTCGTGGGCATGCCCCCTGGTCACGATGATGACATAGCCCCGCTCGTCGATGGAGAGTGTCTCTACCGCTGCCGCGAAGGATTCGGGCACCACGATTCGATCCGCCCTCGGGAAACGCACCTCGTTGGCAAAGTCCGGACTGTCGTCCACGACCACCGTCGAGAAACCGATCATGCTGAGCACCGGTATCAGCTTCTCGCCGCAGTGTCCCGCTCCGAACACGTATGCGATCCCCTGCCCCCCGATCGGCTGAACGTGGGTTCTCTCGGGGTCACCGGAGATGATCTGATCGTACGTCCCCCCGCTCTTCCGAAGCGCCTGGAGAGCTTCGGGCTCGCAGAGAGGGTCACCCGCAATGCTGCCGTTGGAGTCGACGAGGCAGCGGCGCACGGCCGAGAGCGGGCCAGCTTCGGCCGAAATGGCGGTCACAAGCCATCCTCTGCGCCCGCTTGTTAGAACTTCGAGCATCCCGCGGAAGAGCTCTTGCGTCGCCGGATGGGTGGCATCGACGTGCTCGATCAGCAATCGACCTTCACCGCCGCAGAGCATGCCGAGCTCAGCCGACTCGAAGTCCGCGATGCGCGACTCCTGGGCCTTCAGCACTTCGAGAGCCTCTTTGATGACGGTGGCCTCCAGAGGGCCCCCACCGATCGTCCCGGCGATGGAACCATCCTTTCTGACCACCATCGCGGCACCGGCGTGGCGGGGAGAGGACCCGTGCGTGCCAAGAATGGTCACCCACGCGAAATCCTGGCCAAGTTCGACGAGAGACAAGCCTGCCCTTGTGATCTCTAGGTTCAACGTATCGCTCCCTGAAGATGTGTGATGTTTCTCTTGCTCGTGCCGGTCTCGGCACCCGCTCCCGGGTCCCAATCGCGGATATCCAATGTCAGGCCGCCGCTCGCCACTTCACGCGAGACCGCCGGCACACCGAGTAGACCCTGAACCACCTGGTCAGGGCTCGGCGCGGCCGCTCCGCCGCACCGCTTGACGTACACAACGAGCGTCGCCCCCTGAGCCTTTTCGGCCAGGACCAGCCTAAAATCGGTCAAGCCCTCCAGTGGGAACAGCGCTTCGTCGAAGTCTTTCACATAGAGCGTGTGCCCACCAGGGAAGACGGCAGCGCCGGCCAATCGCCGGTCGATATGGGCCAAGCGCTTCAGCACCGTGCCGCACGCACAGGGCGCCGGCAGGAAGCAGCTCGAGTCACCGGTCCGGTAGCGGATCAAGGGCATCGCGGCGCGGGTAAGCGTAGTGAAGACCACCTCTCCAATCTCTCCGTCGGGCGTAGGCCGTCCGCTGACGGGATCGACGATCTCGAACAGCAGATCGGCCTCTCTCAGATGATATCCGGCCCGGGCGGCGCAATCGACCCCGCCGCCCAGCCCCATCTCGGTGGTGCCGTAGTGATTGAAGACGTCGCACCCCCAGGCCGCCTCAATCGCGCTCACGACCGCGCGGGAAACCTGGTCGGTGCTGAGCAGCGCGCTCTTCAGCCTCAACCGGCTGCCGCCTCGTTCGGCCGAGGTACACCGGGCCAAGGCAAGCACCTGTACGGGGATGCCCACCACGGCGGTGACTGTCTCCCGCTCCATCACTTCGAGCGTGCGTCCGGGGTCCGTCACCGGGCCGTGGGGAATGCCCGCCACATCCATCCGCTCCAGCCCTTCCTTGAGCAGGCGGCCCACGCTGCCCGGGAGACTGCCCGGAAGTAGGATGAGCACCCTGTCACCCGCCTGCACCAGGGTGGACATGCCCACGTGAAAGAAATCCCTCGTCAGCTCCTGGTCTTCGGAGGTGAAGAATATCCTCTTAGGCGGCCCGGTCGTCCCGGAGGTGGGCAGGGTCACTATTCTCTCCACGTCGCCCTGCCGCACGCACAGAAAGTCGAAGGGCTGGGCGCGAAGCTGGTCGGGCGAGGTGAGAGGCAGATCGGCGAGTTCGTCAAGCGAGGACACATGGATCTTCTCCGCGCCGAGACTCCCACGATAGAAGGAGCTGGCCTCCTGGACCAGCGAGAGAGTCTCGTTCAGCTTTGTCAGTTGGTATTCCTCAAGCGCCTCGCGGCTGAGCGGCCGCCCCTCTCTGCCTATCTTGGCCGCGGTCCAGGGTTCGAGCGGGGTGATCCCAGCACAAGGGCTCACTTCTCCTCCAGGGTCTGCTCGACAAACACCATGACCCAGAGGGCGTTTGCGTCGTGGTCAGCCACAGATCCTACCGCCCGTTACTGCTGAAATGCTGGTAGTCCTTCTGGTTGTGCCAATCTCCGCCCCATTTCCAGCCGATCGCCGCGAAGGCGCGGACCGCTACGTCTCCGGACTTGATCGCTCCCAGCGGCAAGTGCGACCTGTCGACGTACGCCTCGCCTTCAACCGGGCTCACGGTTGCGCCGTGGATGTAGGGATTCTCGACCGGGTTCAGGTCGATGGCAAGACCGTAGGAGTGCATGCTCCAGGCACTCGTGCCCGCCACACGGCGACCGTTGTAGGCCGAGGTGTTATCGGCAGCCATCGAACGGTCGTCGTCGGCGCCGTAGACGTCGACCAGGTTCATCTCCCGGATTGGGAAGTGGGCGTTGTAGAGGGCGCGAAAGACGGTGCAGAGCCTCGCGGCCCATGCAGCGCCGACGACCAAGCTGCCCGTGTGTGGCTTGCCGTCGAACCCCCAGTAACTTACGTGAACGAGACGCAGTCCATCCAGCGATACGGGATCGCCGGGCTTCCAGGATCCGCTGCCGACCATCTGGGCTTTGAGCGTTGCGTCGATCGGCTGCACCGATGAGGCAAAACTCGGGGCCGCCAGCTTCACCGACGTGACCCGGCCGACCGTGCGCGCCGCCGCGGTCTTCAGGGTCGCGTTCACCGCGCTCGCCGCGACCGCGTTGGGTGCGTTTGCCTGGCCGGGCAATGTGACCGCCGAGATCTGGACGCGGGGCGGCCCGGTCGTTCCGACCTCGTGGGCGCCACAACCGGCCAGTAGGACGACCGCCACGAGGGTTCCAGCCAACAGCGGAACAGCGCCCAGGCGGAACCACTTGGGCGCGCCGGCCTCCTGGTAACGGTGGTTGCTCACGGTCCTCATGACAGCTCTCCTTCGGCTTTCGAACTTCGACAGATTGTAGCGGCAGCCTTCAGAAGAGGTGGAGTTTCCGGTGACGGGGCGTCGGTTCTGGCGCCTCCGGGGTTGTTCTCGTCCTCTTCCTGTGGTTTCATGGCGCCTCATGAACTCGGCCCGCGCGGTCGAGAAAACCGGCGCTGTCGCTCGCGTGTCTGGGGGGCGAGACGCAGGAAGAGGAGGCTTCTGCTCATGCCCAACCGCGCGAAAGGCGAGAGACTCACTCGAGTTGTCGTCTTCCTTCTTGTGGCGTCTGTGCTCGTCTTCTCAGGTTCCCCCATCGCCCAAGCCAGTCCGACTGCCATCAGCCAGGCGCAGAGCGAACTACAGGCGCTGAGGCAGTTGGTGGACAAGCTCGACACCGATCTCAGCAAGGCGGACGAGGATTACAACCAGGCTGCTGAGCGGCTGAAGCAGACGCAAGCCGCGCAGACCAAGACCCAATCGGAGCTCGCGAAGACCCAGAAGGACCTCGACGCGGCGCAGCAACAGTTGATGAGCCGGCTGGTCGAGATCTACAAGAACGGCAACGAGGGCATGCTCGACGTGCTGCTTGGCGCAGCCAGCTTCACCGACCTCGTCAACCGCTTCGAGCAGCTTGGCCGGGTGGGCGCACAGGACAGCGCGCTCGTCAAGCAGGTAGACGGCTACGTTGCTCAGGTGAAAGACCGGCAGGCCGAGCTGGCCAAGCAGGCAGAGGATGGGAAGGCCAGAACCGCGCAGTTGGCGGACGCCCAGCAGAAGGTCGCTGCACAACTCGCCACCAAGACACAGGCGCTGAAGGGCAAAGAAGTGCAGCTCGCGCAGCTGCAGAAGGAAGAACAGGCAAGGCAGGTCGCGTTGGCGGCGGCCGCCAAGAAGGCGGCGGCCAAGGCAGCCGCGGAGGCCGCCCAGCAGGCCGCCATCGAGAAGGCGGCTAGGGAGAAGGCGGCCAAGGATCGGGCGACCAAATTGGCGCCGACCGGCGGCGGGCCGGCCGACAAGACAACGGGATCGTCGAACACCAGGCCGTCGGCGACTCCCGCCGCGACTCCGGCCACGGCTCCGCCGGGGACCCAGGGCGGCACACCCGACACGAACTCCACCGCCTCGCCTTCCACCGATGAAGGTGGCGGTTCGGGCAGCACAGCATCCGAAACGCGGGCCAAGGTAGTCGACATAGCCCTCAGCTACCTGGGCGTGCCGTATACCTGGGCAGGCTCTTCTCCCAACGGCTTCGATTGTTCCGGGTTCGTGACGTACGTGTTTGCCAAGGTTGGCGTAGACCTCCCGCATTCAAGCGCGATGCAATATGGAAGCGGCACCCACGTCTCCAAGGGCGAGCTACGACCGGGTGACCTGGTCTTCTTCTACAGCCCCATCCATCACGTTGGCATCTACATCGGCAATGGACAGATGGTCGACTCCCGCGGCTCCGGGGTCCAGATCGACGACGCCTTCTGGGACAGCTACGCGGGAGCCACGCGGGTGCTGGAGTAGGGGCCAAAGCGTCATGAAGCTGCCGGCGAGCGGGCGAATACGCGAGCGGATCACGGCGATCGGGAGTGCCCACTGCCCTGTCTACATCATCCGGGGGCAAGGGAAGAGCCTGATGGTCGACGCTGGAGTGAGCCTACTCGGACCCCGCTATCTCGCTTCGGTCCGAGACCTTGTGGGGGATGCCGGGCGCCTCGACTATCTCTTCCTGACTCACTCTCACTACGACCATGTCGGTTCCGCCGGATACCTCAAGCGGCATCTGCCCGGGCTGACGATCGGCGCCCACGAACGGGTCGCAGGTCTGCTGCGGAAGGCCTCCGTGCTGGAAGCGCTGAACGGTCTCAGCGATTTGCACACCGAGCTTCTGAAGTACAACCCCGCCGGCGAAGACCTCACCATACGCCCGTTCGAGATCGACCTGGTGCTGCGGCAGGGCGATGAGATCGACCTGGGAGGGCTGACCTGCCGGGTGTGCGAGACACCAGGTCATACCCGCGATTCGCTGTCGTTCTGGCTCCCGGAGTCCAAGTCGGTGTTCCCCGGCGAGGCGTGCGGCGTGCTGCGGACAGGCACCGCGGGCAAGCTGCATGTCGAGTTCGTCGCGTCCTTCGACGACTACGTGAGCTCCCTCAAGCTGCTGGGCGCCCTCGAACCCGAGGTCATCTGCCTCGCTCACAACTGGGTGCTCACCGATGAAGACGCCCCGGAGTTCCTCCAGCACTCTCTTGCCGAGACCTTCCGGTATCGGGAGCTGGTCGAGCACTACCTGACGACAACGAACGGCGACATCGACAAGACCATCCAGGAGTTGGCACGCATCGAGTTCGACCCGCGCGAAGCCGCGCTCCCCCCGGCCGCGGCTTACATGACGAACCTGGCGGCCCAGGTGAAGCACATCGCCGAACTGCGGGCAGGCCGCGCGGCAGTCTGAAAAGCCGACGTGGGGAATCGAACCCCAGACCTGCTCATTACGAGTGAGCCGCTCTGCCATCTGAGCTACGTCGGCCTGCGTTCCGCGGCGCCGCGAGAGGCCGCTCCGAAACGAGGCCCTAGTTTAGAAGTTCCCCGGCGACCTGACAAGTTACCCCGGCATGGTTCTGTTCAGCGCTCCTCGTCCACACGTGCGTTGCCGGCACGTCGACGAAAGGTCCAGACGCGCAGCTTCGCGACTTGCGTCTGGACCCGCGTCTGACTATCCTTGGTCCTGCTGAACGTAGGAGGCTGGAGCTGCGGGCCACCTGGCTTGACTCCGCGACTCGGCTGTAATTCCCGGCCTTCAGAGGATGACCTTGTGACAGACCTGCAGCCGGTGGTCTCCGTAGTCGACGACGAGCCTGGGGTGCGGGCCTACTTGGCCGCGCTGCTCATGGCTCGCGACTACCGCGTCATCGCCTTGGCCTCCGTCGAGGAGCTCCTCGAGCATGGAGCGCTTGAGGGCCCTGGCTGCCTGATCTTGGACATCTTCCTTCCCGGTTTGAATGGCCTCGACGCTCAACAGATCTTGATGGACACATTCCGTCATCTGCCCATCATCTTCATCTCAGGCCAGGGGAGCATCCCCATGAGCGTTCAGGCCATGAGAGCCGGCGCGGTGGATTTCCTCAGCAAGCCCTTCGGTGGAGAGCAGCTCTGGCCAGCCGTCGAAAGGGCCGTCGACCTCAGCAGACACATCTGCGCCGAGCGGGCCGAGCAGCGTGAGTTGGAAGAACGCCTTGGGAGATTGACCCACCGCGAGATCGAGGTCCTCCGCCTTGTGGCAGTCGGGAGAATGAACAAACAGATCGCGGCCGAACTCGACATCGTAGAGAAGACCGTGAAGGTCCATCGCAGTAGAGGGATGCGGAAACTGGAGCTGAGATCGGTGGCCGAGCTTGTCCGGGTCGCCGACAAGCTCGATCTGCTCTCACCGCACTCTTCCTGATTCCACCTTCCAGACTGGCCAAATAGCCAGCTTTCCCCGCGCCGGCCCGCCCCACTTTGCCTATTGGACCAAGGTCCCATGAGAGACCTAGGTCCAATCTCAGCGCCCCACACCCGTGCCGATGGCAGCCTTAGTAGGACAGCTGACCCGCACAGCTCGAGTCGTCGGGACGGTCGTGAACTCCACAGCAGAAATCAAGTTGCCGGTTCGCCCAGGTCGCCTGACCGGGCGGCGCTTCGTGTACGCGCTTGCGGGGGTGCTCTTCGTTTGCGCCCTGTTCTATGCCCTTCTCGCTGGTCCGGCCCAGGCGTTCACCGTTCGGGGCGGGACCGAAGCGCAACGCGCTCGCGTCACTCAAGTGATCGAAGCATGCTCGCTCTCCTATGCCACCACCGACTCGGAGCTTCGGGCCATGGGCCCGGTCAAGGTGGACTTGGTGAAATTGAGCGACGCCACTGGCTACTCGGAGTTGGGGCACATCTACATCGACAGCGACATCACGTCGGACGCGATAGTGGGCGAGCTCGCGGCCCACGAATGGGCGCACCAGATCTGGTACTCGCTGGGACCGAAATGGTGGCAGAAGTGGAGCATACTGGCCGGCGCGGGCCCCTCCGCGAGCGCAACCTGGCGACAGGACCCCGCCGAGAACTTCGCCGAGTGCGCCAAGGTCGCGCTCTGGAGTGGCCAGTCCTTCCTGCGCGACTACGCCGTGACCGATCTGGCCGTCACCGCACCGGCGGAGTTCCGCGATTGGCTGGCTATGGCTCGCTACATCAAGCAGTGCCCGTTCACGGACCTTGGCCCCACCGCCATGCCGAGCACGCCCGAGCAGGACGAGCTGGCGGCCGCGGGATCGTACGTCCGCGCGAAGGGAATCATGCAGGGCTTCAGCGGCACGGTCTTCGGGGCGAATGAGCCGCTCACGAGGGGACAGTTGGCTCAGATCTGCGAGAGGGCAGGCCTGCAGTACCCCGCCGAATGGCGCTACGAATCCAGCACGGCCACCCGCGCTGAGGTTCGGCAAACCGTCCCCGGTTTGACCTGGACCGGAGAACGCTGGTCGGAACCGATCACCAGAGGCCAAGTAGCGCGCCTGCTGTGGCGGAGCCGCTAGGGTCCGGTCCGCCGTCTGAGCTAAGCCGAAGCGCTGTCCTATTCTCCGGCGCTGCCCCCGCTCGAGCCGGCGCTCGACGACGGGCCACCCGCGGCGCCACCACCCGATGCGCCGTTGCCGCCACCGGCACCCGGACGATGTGATCTGCGGCGCCGCCGCGATCTGCTGTTGGGGCCGTCG
>PMIZ01000011.1 GCA_003157225.1 Actinomycetota bacterium
GGTGATGGTCTGGCTGGTGGCGGCCGCGACGGAGGCCGGGAGGGAGCCCAGAATCAGGGCCGCGATAACGAGGGCGGGGGCCAGCCGAATGAGGCCGCGGGGCGCGCGCAGGCGCGGATGGCGCCCGGACGCTGAGAGCGCCGGCCTACCGGAAAGAGGTTTGGCGGCGTCTCCCCAAACGTCTGACTTGAACGAGCGAGCAAGAGCCCGCACACGTGATTCGATCATCGAACCCGTCCTTCCATTGAGGTGATCCTTCTCCCAGCTTGGGGCGACTCGGTCCAAACCTCCCCGGGCCTGGGGCGCTATCCGTTGCGGCCTAGCCGGCCGCCTACCATGAAGCTGGGCATGCACCGTCGCCCATGGGAGGATATTAGCCGCGCTGCGTGCCCGCGGTCAAGCCTCTCGCCCCGCGGTCAAGCCGTCTCATTGGTCAAGGTTTGCATCCCAACGTCTGTGCTGAGCTGGCCTGCATGAGATGAGCCCCATCCGACGCGCTGTTGGTATCAAGCAAAGCCAGCAGCCGAAAGGGGCTCAGATGGAGTGTACGGTGCCGCTCAGCGTCTGCCTTGCCACTGAGCATGCGGATGTCGGCTCGCTCGAACGGACTGTCGGGGCAGCGCTGAGCGAGGTCGGGGCGAGACTGTGGGTCGAACTGCTGGGGCGCCTCGAAGTGGCGCTCGCAACGCCGGTGACATGTGCGAGCTGCGGTGCCCCGATGAAGGCCAACGGTCGGGCGCCTCGGCGGCTTGTCACCCTGGTCGGCGAGGTTGAGATTCGCCGGCGACGGTATCGCTGCACCGCCTGCGGCGCCGAGGTCGTGCCGCTCGATACGGCGCTCGGTCTTGAGCCGCGCACTCAGCACACGCTCGGGGTGAGAGAGCGCGGCCTCTGGCTAGTGACCGAGATGAACTACCAGAAGGCGGTCGAGGTCGCATCCGAACTGCGCCGTTGGCGGATCGGTCGAGGCGAGCTGCACCACTGGGTGGCACACGCAGGACCGATGGAGAAGGCCGTGGACATCGTCATCGCCCGCAGCTTCAAGGCTCGCGGCATGAGCTGGTTCCGCCGTGGAGTCTCGGCTCTGGTCCGTCTGCGTCTGCTACGCCTCAATGGGATCTGGACCCGCTACTGGTCCGAACGCTTCGTCGCAGCGCTCCGGCCCTGGACCTCACCGGCCTGATGCAGCACAAGAAAAGGGATGCTTCCCGCAATCGAGCGCTGCGAATGCGTCCACCACAACCCGAGACCACCACAACCCTGACGCTGGTTGCCGAGGCAAAATGCCGCGTCATCGCGCTGGTTGGCGACCCCGAGGCAGCCACGGTCGTCGCCGAGCGTGGGCGAGATTGAGCTCGATCGCTCATGTGCCGACGAATCCGTCACGAGCCCCGCGCCTACCCCGTGACGTCTGATCGCCTTGAGCCTCTGACTGGGTGTGCAGATCTCGTCGCCGGGTGCCCTACCGCTCGACGATCCCACTGTGGACACCGATTATGGTGCTCGTCACGGTGTAGCGGGCACGAACCCGCCCGCAGCCAGCGGTCATGAGGACGAGCGCCAACTTGAGAGTCCTTCGACTCAAGCGTCAGCTCTTCGCAGCGCCCGCCTCCGGAATCGTGCCCGCAGAAGCGACCACGCGAGCGGTGAGGTCCATGGCGAGTGAGGCCCGCGCTCGAATGCCGGGAGCGACCCGCGCCACGGTCTTACGCAGCTCGCCTCGCCGATCATAGGCTCTAAGGACGAGCTCTGGAATGGCCTCAGGAGACTCGATGTCGGCGACATAGTCACCCAACTCGAACGTCTCGAGCAGGCCGCGCATCTTCTCTTCGTACGCCACTCCAGCCACTGGCACTCCAACGTTGAGCGCAAGGACGGCCGAATGCATACGTGTGGCAACGAACAACTCGCACTGGGACACGCTGCGCATGAAGACGTCAGGTATCGGCGTCCATTCAATCGCCTCGCACCTGTCGGCTAACCCACCCTCCGATAGGCGTCTGTGCATCTCAACTACGACGCCAACGTCGTCCATCGGGTTGGCACCGAACGCGACGTTCGTCGCGTAGAGGCGCACACGCAGCCCCGGATGCAAGACGAGCAGCCCTTCGAGAGCCCGCTGCATCCCGGCGAGATAAGCTGCATGGCCCGTCTCGCGATCTTCGCGGTAGTTGCTCCAGCGCATGAGCGAGACGCCCACGCACGGAGCGTCAGCCCTAACGAGATCGTCTCGGTCCGGCCTCTCGACCAACAGAGCAGCATCCGGATACAGGGCGACCTTCGACTCAAATGGCCCCAACATTGCGACGCGCTCGACGGTTTGTCGGTCGCGGGCGATGAACACCGCGCACTGCGCGAGAGCCTTGCGCAGGAAGAACTTCGTCACCGGGTCGTTCGTCGAACCCATGCTCTGGGAGAAGAAGATCAGCGGCAGGCCTGCGGCAGCTGCGCAACGGTACTCGAGGTGCCAGAAGGGAAGCTGCCGTCGGTAGGTATCACCGAGGTAACCTCCCCCACAGGCGAGAACGAGGTCGACCTCGAGGTAGGCAGAAACAGCCACCCGAGTGCTACTGGGCAAGAAACGGGACCGAGACAGTCTCGCCAGCATCTTCCGTCCGTTGCCTGAACCCCACCAGAGCAGGAGGATCGTCGGCAGGTTCCGCACCAGCCACTTCAGCCGGCCGCCAATGCTCCCCATCGAATGCCAGGGAACGAGCCGACCATGAGACCTGATGCCGAGGAACTCCTCGAAAGCTTCGGGGTCGG
Source organism: Actinomycetota bacterium (assembly GCA_003157225.1). Next base: position 2,767 of record PMIZ01000011.1, read on the forward strand.
TGGCGCTGACCCTGACCTCCACCGCATCGCCGAAGACCCGCCGAGCTTCAGAGATCATCGCCAGTACGATCGCACCGTCTCCTATGTTGGCCGGCGAGTAGGCGTGGATGATCAAGATCTTCATGTCGCTCAAGCTGGGCGGTTTCCGGAACGGGCGGTCGACAGAGGGCCACCGCCCTCGAGGCAATCCTACCCGACTCGCCAGGCGTAGATGGCGGACCGATAGCGCCGGTTTGCCCGGGCCAGAACAAGCAGCGGCCGGGCGGAGGCGCGGGCGTCNNGTCAACGGTCTGGGTGGGAGGACTCGACCGGAGCGGAGGTCATGTTGATCCGGGGCCCCAGTGGCATTAGCGAGTCGCTTGCGGGTATGCACCGTGCTCACAGCGCCAGCTCGCCAGCGACCGCTCTTCACACGCTGGCGTGGCTGCGTGGCCCGACGAGAGCGGGAAAGGTGATGCGCTCCATGCGACGTCAGACGTGCGGCTGAGCCTGCGCGGCGGCACCGGCGCGGTGGCCAGCATCTGGTCTGCCCCACTGCGCAGGTCAGCGACCGCGCTGCTTCTCGCCAGGCTCGTTTCCGCACTTACAACACTCGTCGTGCTCGCCTTCCTGTCGCGTTCCAGGGGCCTCGATGCGTTGGGCATAGGCTCGATCGGCGTCGTTACGGGGACGTTGCTCGCGGCCGTTGCTGAGGCTGGTACCAACTCGCTGGCGACGCGGGAGATCGCCAGGTCTCGCCAGGAAGGCGCACGACTTCTGAGCGGCATCGTCGTCCTTCGGGCCGTGCTGCTCCCGGTCGTCGTGGTGGTTTCTGTCCCTCTATTCCGCCTGCTGTTCGGCTCCATCGGCGACCAGGTGTTCATGTTCGCCCTGGCGTTCGTGATCCAGCAAGAGGCCGAGCTTGCACGGGCGGTCCTGCTCGCCGTGAACCGCCCCTACCTGATCGCCGTCCACTATGCGGTAGAGAACCTAGTCTGGGCGGCCGCGATCATCTTCGCATTGGCCGTTGGCGCGGACCTGTTCACCGCAGCCTTGGCGGGAACCGTAGTCATGGCCCTGTCGGTGGTTGTCGGCGCCTACCTCGCGGTCGTCTACGGCGTACGCCCCGCCCGGATCACCGGCCCGGCATGCCGGAGCGCGATCGAACTCGGGCTCCCGTTTGCCGCCTACAGTCTCGTTACGGTCGCGGCCCTTCGGCTCGATACAGTGCTGGTCGGTTTGCTGGTGCCATCCGGAATCGCAGCCGCCGGCGCCTACTTCGCGGCGACGAGGCTAATGGCTTCGGCTGAGTACATCCCCGAGGCTATCGGTCGGGCTGCCTTTCCGGACCTGGCCCGGCGTCTTGCGCCCACAGCTGGCAAGACCGCAAATGTGATGCGGCCAGCCACGCGGGATCTGCTCCTGATCGCGCTGCCAATGCCGATTGCGCTTGCGATTGGCGGTTCCGCTGTACTACCGATCGTGTTCGGGCCGGAGTTGGCTCCGTACTCCTGGATCTTGGTCGTGCTCGGCTTTATGATCCCCGCCCGATTCCTCGTGATCCTTTTCGGCGTGGCCCTCACGAGCGGGAATGCTCAGGGCCGGCGTGCTGCTATTACCGGCCTCGCCGTTCTCGTCGGACAGGGAATGAACCTCCTGCTGCTGCCGGTCATAGGCGTCCCTGAGGCGGTCCTAGGGTCCATCGTGACAACGTGCATGCTTCTGATCCCGTACGCACGCGAGGTCCGTCACCGCTTTGGCATGCCGGTGCGACCAAGGGATGTGATCGCACCGCTTGTTTGCTCGTGCGTTGCGGCGGTTCCTGCATTAGCCTGCCAAGCAGTTCTCCCCAACCGCGATTCACATATGGGGCTCGCGGCCACGCTACTTGTGTATGGAATCGCCTATGTTTCATTGATATTGGTGTTACGACGCCACGGCCGCCTCAGAGCCGGGCCCAAGCGAGATGGGGAGATACTGAGCCCACGCGAAAGGGAAATCGACGGCGTCGAGCGACGAGCCGAGCAGAAGTGGGAGGGGCCCGTCCGGTCGGCATCAGACGGAGAAGAGCTACTCCGCGCCGCGGATGCATTACCGTCAGTGAGGCCGTGACGTGCAGCTGGACGCCAGCCTATCGGTCGTTCGCGAATGAGGCCACGCGACCTGTCCGAATCCTCCGATGACCGCCCTCAAGGTAAGCAAGCTGACATCAATCGGCGCCCGGCTGCAACGAACCGCTCGAGCTCAGGGAGACTTGAACAGTGATCAAACAACACTGGGCTGGCTATAGGTCGGTGGTGATCGCGATCAGCGCGATCGCGGTGGTGGCGATAGTGGCCGCGGGCCTGTTGATCGTGGCCAGACCGGGAGCTACTGCCCAGGCCAGCGCAACTCCAAGCGCTTCGGCGCTGGCAGTCGTCTCGCCGTCTCCATCCGCATCAGAAGGACCAACGCTGCTCCCCACGCCGTCCGGCACGCCCGAAAACTCGCCGACGGCGTTGGCCTCGGGCATGGCCTACTCCGACCTCGATGGAGTGCTCACCACCGCGGATCTCGCCCATCGCCTGCCTCTGGCGATCATGATCGACGACAGTGCCGCCGCCCGGCCCCAGTCCGGCTTCTCGTCCGCCTCGATCGTGTACCAGGCCCCGGCCGACGGAGGCGAAGACCGCTACATGATGGTCTTCCAGGAGGGGACCGCGACCGATATCGGGCCGGTTCGAAGCGCCCGCCCCTACTTCGTCCTCTGGGCAGTCGAGTACAAGGCCCTGTTCGGCCACTATGGCGGCGACCCCACCTCGCTCCAGCAGGTCATCCCGGCCAACGCCAAGAACATCTACAACATGGACGACCTCAGAGGCGGCTCCTGCCCTTACCACCGGATCACAACCCGCGTCATGCCTCACAACGCCTATACGAACTCCACGGTGCTGATCAGCTGCGCCGCCAAGCTCCACGACCCGGCCACCTATCAGAACCTGCCTGTCCGGACCTTCAGGGACGACTCGCCGCTTTCACAGCGACCCGCTACACAATCCATCTCGATCCCTTATCACACCGGCACGATCGGCTACAAGTTCGATCCGGCAACCGATTCCTACCTGCGCATGGTGGGAGGAAAGCCGCAGATCGACCCGGCGAACAAGCAGCAGGTCAGGGCCCGCAACGTGATCGTCATATTCCAGGCCCTGTCATACGACACGGTTTCAGACCCGGGCCACAAGCGCCCGGTGGTGGCCAACGTCGGATCGGGCAAGGCCGTGGTCTTCGAGGAAGGTAACGCGATCGTCGGTACCTGGAAGAAGACGTCGAACACCGCCCTCACCCGCTTCTACGACTCGTCGGGCGAGGAGATACAGCTCGTACGAGGCGAGATCTTCATCCAAAGCGTGCCGATCGGGATGGCCGTGACCTACAAGTAGCAGGGACCAGACAGAGCGCTGGCAGTTCAGGGCATCGCTGCGATCGATCGGTCAAGTCCGTGAGGCGACGGCGGTCAGTCCTACGAGGCGCAGGGAGCCGGTACGACGCCTTCCATACCGTAGTAGCGGCTGTCGGACCCGAAGAGATAGACCGACAGGCCAGAAACGAGAGACAGCTCCAGTCGGCTCGTCCAGTCTCCCTTGGTCAGCCCGGTGGCCGGATGATAGTCGTATGGCGGCCCGAGCACGCAGTTGGTGACGTCGCCGGTCCCGAGGTGCTGGACGACGGAGACGTAGTTCTTGACCGTGTTGAGCGGGAAGTTAGTCTGGATCAGCTTGGAACCCAACGACAAGAGCCCCGGCAGAGCGGCAACGCCCGAGGGCGTGGCCAGCTTGCGCGCCGCGGCCAGGAGCAACTGCTGCTGGCGGCCGGCGCGAACGTAGTCGCTGCCCCCGTTGTGGCGCGATCGGACGTACAAGATGGCCGTTGGGCCGTTCAGGCACACGTTGCCGCTCGCAATGTGCGCCCCTATTGACGGGTCGTCGATCGCCTTGGGGTTGTAGACGCACACGTCGTGGCCCGGGAGCAGATTCACCATGCTGCCGAAGCCGCTCAAGTCAATCTCCGCGTAGTAGTCGACCTTTATGCCCACCAGGTAGCCGACCTCGTTGGCGAAGGCGGTCAGGGACGGGTCCGGTGCGTGGATGAGGTTTTTGCTGACCAGGTTGGCGAAGTTGTTGATCTTGGTGTTCACACCAGCTGACCCGCCCCAGTAGTAGTCGAAGTCGGCTGTGTCTCGAGGGATGCTGATCATCGCGACCTTGCCCGTCTCAGTGTCGAAGCTGACGAGCATGATGGCGTCATTCATGGCGGTCGTGCGTCCGGGCAGCCAGTCCATGCCGGTCAGCAGGATCGTGACCCGGTCCGACGGGGCCGGCGATGGCGTAGGCTGCCGAGTCGGGTTCTGATTGAGCGAGCCGCCCGGCTGCCACACCGGGGTCGGGGTCGGCGCGGCCGGTGTGGGCACGTAGCTCGGCGCTGCGGTCGGCTGGTTGTTGACGAGGACGTTGTTCGATACGTCCACGTCGAAGCTGTAGAAGGACCACGAGTAGTACACGATCTCCGAGTGCGCGGCCACGACCACAAGAAGGAGAACCGCGAGCACGCCCGCGTCCAGCGCGCGTGGCCTGCGGCGGGGCCCGGTGGTGGCGTAGGCGTGGATCATCGCGGCGATCCGCCAGACGCCCAGGACCGCGCCGCCGATGACGAAGGTCAGGGC
>PMIZ01000395.1 GCA_003157225.1 Actinomycetota bacterium
TCGAGAGGCCCGAGCACCGCCCGCCCGCCGAGTCTCACTTCAAGGCCGCGCACGTCGTAGGCTGCTGCCCGGTCGGCCCGTACGTCGGCGCTCGGTCGGTGGAGCGCGTCTGGGCTCACGCTACACGCCTTTCCGCGTGCGCAGGAGATAGAGGAAGAAGGGACCGCCGGTAGCCGCGGTGATGATACCGACCGGAATCTCGGAGGGAGCCATGGCGGTCCNNCATCAGCCCGATGAAGCCGATGAGCCCGGAGAAGGCCACGGCCGCGGCCGTGGTGACAGAGGCCACGACCATGAGGTTCCGCCGGGTGCGCCGGCTGTCGATGCCCAACTCTCGGGCTCGCTCCTCGCCCATGAGCAGGAGGTTCATCCGCCGCGACATGAGCATCATGTAGACGAAGCCCGCGACCGTCACAGGGAGAGTGATGTAGATCTTCGCCCAGGTGGCAGTGGTGAGGCCGCCCATCAGCCATACCACCACGGTATGGAGATCGCGCTCCGTGGCGACCATCATGAAGGACAAGATGGCTGTCAGCGTGGAACCGACCGCCACCCCCGACAGCAGAAGGGCCGCGGTGCCGGTCTGCCCGCGGATGGTGGCTACGCGGTAGACGAGGAAGGCGGCAAGTATGGCCCCGACGAAGGCAAGCAGAGGCAGGGTATAGATACCGAGGGAGGCCAGCGGCCTCCAGATGATGGCCACCGTGGCTCCCAGAGCGGCTCCCGCGGACACGCCCAGCAGGTACGGCTCTGCAAGCGGGTTTCGGAAGATCCCCTGAAAGGACGCGCCCGCCGTCGACAGCGCGGCTCCTACCACGAGCGCGAGGACGATGCGCGGCAGGCGGAGATCCAGGAGGAGGCGGGGTGCCCAGGTGGGGTAGCGGCCGGTGGCGCCGGTTCCGTGGCGGACCAATCCCGCCAAGGCCCTGAAGGCTTCCCCGACGGGCATCCCCGCGGCGCCGACCACCGTTGCCAGCACGACGGCGCCAGCCAGCACGACCACGAGCACCACCATCACCAGACGGTAGTCGCTACGCCTGCTCTCCTTGGCCACCATTGCTTCTGCCTCCAGGCTCGAGCCGGCAGGGCGCGTCATCCCGGTCCTACAGCGCTCCCGGGTGGATGGTCTTCACCAGCGACTCGATGCCATCCCCGATCCGCGGGCCCTGACGAGTGAGGGTGGTGTCGTCGAACAGGTAGACGTGGCCGTTCTTCACTGCCTTCAACCCTGTGAAGCGCGAGTCCTGGGTGAACTCGTCGGCGTTCTTGTAGCCGGAGGAGCTTGGCAGCAGAACGATGTCGGGGTCGGCCGCCACGAGCTGCTCGGGGGTGATCTGGTAGTAGGCGTCGGCGGTCCCGGCCGGTCTGCTGGTGGCCCCGATGTTTACGCAGTTGGCCAGCGTGAGCAGCCCGTCGACGAATGACCCTGGGCCGCAGGTCCAGAGCGTGTTGTCCAAGGCGTAGAAGACCGTGGGTTTGGCGTTCGCGGCACCGGCGGCATCCGTGGCCGTCTTGATCTGCGCTTTGATTCCCGCCACCACATCATCTGCCTTGGCTGTGGTCCCGGTGACGGCGCCCAGCACAATGATCTGCGAGTAGATGTCCTCTACCGTCTTGGGCGCGAAGATCATCACGGGGATCCCTTCGGCCCGGACCGGCTTCAGGGCGTCCCTGTTGCCCTCATCGCCGATCACGAGATCGGGGCTGAGGGCAACGAGGGCCTCGGTGCTGGGTTGGAAGTAGTCCAGCCTGCTGGCGACGTTGGCCGCCTCGGGCGGGTAGTTGTCGATCTTCGTGACGCCCACCACGCGGTCTCCCACGCCGAGCGCGAACAGCGTCTCCGTCACACCCGGTGACACGGCCACGATACGCTTTGCAGCCGCGTTGAAGGTGAGGCTGGTACCGTCCGAGTCCTTGACATTGACAGGGAAGACTGCCGCGGCGGTCGTAATCACCTGCTCCGTGGTCGCGATGAAGGTGGTCGAAACGGCGCTTGTGGAGGTGCCTGCCTTGGTGTTCGACCCGCAGCCGGCTGCCAGCGCCGAAATAGCAAGGACCAGCGCAAGCAGCCCGGCGAGCAGTAAGGTGGTCGGTAGCGTGCAACGTCCAACGAGTGACACGCGGTGGGGCCTCGCCGGTGTGCGGCGTGGCTTGTGGTGTCCGTTCATGCGGACTCCTTTCGGTTCAACCTATGGTCATGGCCCGCAAGATGGTGGAGAGCAGGTGGGCTACTCCCCGGCCTGACCACTGCGGTCGAACCGGTTGGCGCCCTGAGCGAGTCAGGGCGGAGTCGCTCTCTCCACGGAANNCACAGTGGCGGGACCGTGCCGGCTTCTCACCGGCTTCCCTCTCGGCTCCGGGTCGCCCCGGAACCTGACTGCAGAAGCACCATGCTTGCTGACAAGAATGTAGCATGCGCAGGAGCGCGGCAGCCAGTGCCCTGGGTCATTTGTCAGGAGACTACTCGGGAAGCAACGCCAATCGCTCCGGATGCGGAGCCGCGCTCGCTCGGGGCAAACCGCGGAGAAGGATGAGACTGGCGGCAAGACACCCCACGCCACGACGATCCGCACCGGCAGTTCGGTGAGAGCTCCTTCGACCCAGCTCCTGCCCCCGTGAAGGACACCACGGTGAGCACCAGCATGTCGAGGCCGACGCCCAGCTCGCGCTGTCGGCGGGAGGCCGCTTCTGGTACGCTGGAGGCGTGAAAAGCTCGGTCAGCATAGCCCTGTTCTTTCTACTGAGTGGCTTCTTCCTTGCCGTTCTTCTGGGTGCCATCGAGCACAGCGGAAGGCTGCTGGTCGTGGCCGGGGCCTGCCTTGCGGCAGTCGTCTGCATCATCGTGTTTCTGGCCCCGGTGCAACTGCCTTCTTGGCACACACTCCGAGACGGTGCGACACGTGATGCCGCAACGACCTCCACCGAGCGCTCTTCCCTCAGCCGCGTCACGGTCACGACTGAGGCCGCCGTCCCCGAGGTTACTACTTCTCTCCTCACGGAGTTTTCGCGTGTCGGAGCGCGCTGACGACGGACACACATACCGCTCCGCCGGCGTCGATATCCAGGCCGGGGACGAAGCGGTGCGACTCATCAAGAAGAGCGTTGAGACTACCTACATCCCGGGGGTCATAGGGTCGCTCGGCGGTTTCGCCGGGATGTATCAGATTCCCTCCGGTCTTGATGAACCCGTGCTGGTGACCGGTACCGACGGAGTCGGCACTAAGCTCCTGCTGGCGCAGGAGACGGGCAGACTGGACACGGTAGGTATCGACCTAGTGGCCATGTCGGTCAACGACGTGCTCACCGTGGGTGCGCGGCCGATCCTCTTCTTGGACTACGTAGCGGTGGGACGCTTGGTACCCGAAGAGATGGCCCAGTTGGTGGCCGGGGTCGCGGAGGGCTGCCGTCAGGCCGGCTGCGCCCTGGTGGGCGGGGAGATGGCCGAGATGCCGGGTCTCTACGACCCGGGGGAGTTCGACATGGCCGGCTTCTGCGTAGGCCTTGGGGAACGCAGCAAGCTCATCGACGGCTCTCTCATCGAAGAAGGGGATGTCGTCCTAGGTCTCGCCTCTAGTGGCTTTCACTCCAACGGCTTCTCTCTGATAAGGAAAGTCCTGCAAGCGAGTAGGCTGGCCCTGACGGATAGCCTTCCCCACTTCCCCGAGACCGTCGCCGATACGCTGCTCAGGCCCACGCGCATCTATGTGCGGAGCGTCCTGGGACTGCTCGAGCAAGGAGTACCGATCAGGGGGATGGCGCACATCACGGGTGGCGGCATCGCCGGCAACCTCTCCCGGGTGATACCCGACGGCTTCTCGGCACGGTTGCACTTGAGCAACTGGAAGATCGGGCCGGCCTTTCGCACGCTGCAGAGCCTGGGCAACATCGCCGACGCCGAGATGCTGGCAACGTTCAACATGGGCGTGGGCTATATCATAGTCGTGCCCGAGGCCTCTGAGCCGGTCGCGGTGAGGTTGCTGACCGAGGCCAAGGAGAAGCCGTTCCACTTGGGGGAGATCGCCAAAGGGAACGAGAAGGTCGTACTGGGCGGGTTGCTGTGAGCGATGCCGGCATGCCGGCCGACACCGAAGCCGCGGGCACGTCCGCCTTCCGGATCGCGGTGCTGGCGTCTGGAAGCGGGACCAACCTTCAGGCGATCATCGACAAGCTGCATCGCCGCCCGGCTGCAGAAGGTCCCTTGGTGGAGGTGGCGCTTGTTGTGAGCGACGTTCCCGGTGCGCGCGCGCTGGAGCGCGCGCGCACCGCCGGCATCCCCACCATGGTCTGCCCTGCCGACCGCCACGGCAGCCGTAGCGAGCATGACCTGGCCATTGCCGCGGCCCTGCTCGAGGCTGAGGTGGACCTTGTGGTCCTGGCCGGCTACATGCGTCTGGTCTCGCCCGAGTTCGTCGCCGTCTTTCCGGGGCGGATCATCAATCTGCATCCGGCGCTGCTCCCGTGCTTCCCCGGCACCACCTCCATCAGCGACGCCGTACGCTACGGCGCCAAGGTCACGGGTGTGACAGTGCACTACGTGGATGAGGGCCTCGACACCGGTCCCATCATCACCCAGGAACCGGTGCGGGTGGAAGAGGGCGATACCCCGGAGATTCTGGCCTCACGTATCCACGCCGTCGAGCACGAACTGCTGCCGGCGACGATCCGGCTGATCGCGGCGGGGAGGGTCAGCAGGCCTCTTCCGGGAACACGGGTGGTGCAGGTAGACTGGGACCGCGGCAAAGACGATAGCGACGGCACGGGCTGAGCGGAGGGCACCGGGCGGCGAACGAGGAGGAGAGAGTGAAAGTCAAGCGGGCGCTGGTATCGGTTTCGGACAAGAACGATCTCGAGCCGTTCGTGCGGGGGCTGGTAGAGCTGGGGGTGGAAGTGATCTCCACGGGAGGCACCGCTCGGCATCTGCGTGAAGCCGGCCTGTCCGTAACCGGCATTTCCGATGTGACGGGCTTCCCCGAGATCATGGACGGACGGGTCAAGACTTTGCATCCAGCCATCCACGGGGGCATCCTCGCCGACCGGGAGAAGCCCGCACATCTGAAGGCCATCGCCGACCTTGGCATCCAGCCCATCGACCTGGTCTGCGTGAACCTCTACCCGTTCGAGGCGACCGTCGCCCAACGGGGTGTGACCGAAGCCGACGCTGTCGAGAACATCGACATCGGGGGCCCGGCCATGGTCAGGTCCGCCGCCAAGAACTTCTCGGGTGTGGCGATCGTGACCGACCCAGCGGACTATGGTCCCATCATCGAGGAGCTCAAGGCTAACAGCGGCGAGTTGTCGCGCGAGACCCGCCGGCGCCTGGCCTCCAAGGCATTCCATCATACTGCTCACTACGACTCGGCCATCGCCAACTGGTTCGGCGAGCAGGAGGCGGATTTCCCTGAACATCTGATGCTCGATCTGGTCAAGCTCAAGGACCTGCGCTACGGCGAGAACCCGCACCAGCGCGCCGCCTTCTACGTCGAGCGCAACGCTCCGGCCGGATCGCTGGCCCGCGCCGAGAGTCTCGGCGCCGGAGGGAAAGAGCTTTCCTTCAACAATCTCGTCGACGTAGAGGCCGCCCTTGATGCGGTGCGTGAGTTCGACCGCCCCGCCGCCGTCGTCGTGAAGCACACCAACCCGTGCGGCGTCGCCGTCTCGACCGATCTCGCGTCGGCGTACAAGACCGCGCGCGACGCCGACGCTCTCAGCGCCTTCGGCGGCATCGTGGCCCTCAATGGGACCGTCGACGAGGCCACGGCGAAGCTCCTCGCCGAGACGTTCCTCGAGTGCGTGATCGCTCCGTCCTTCTCGGCACCTGCGCTCGAGGTTCTCCGGCTGAAGAAGAACCTCCGTTTGCTGGCCACGGGAGCCTGGCTCGACGCGAGGCACGAGTCGCTTCAGACGAAGCGCGTGGGCGGCGGGCTCGTCGTCCAGACGCGCGACGCGAGCGGGGCGGGGGAGGTGACCGGAGGGAAGGTGGTGACCAAGCGCGCGCCCACCGCCCAGGAAATGAGCGACCTCCTGTTCGCCTGGCGCGTCGCCAAG
>PMIZ01000459.1 GCA_003157225.1 Actinomycetota bacterium
GCGTGACCTGACGAACCGGATGCGTAATGTTGCGAGGCCGATTATGTGGCGAAGATGGGCAAAGACCGGGCGCCACGGCACCTTGACCCTGGGACTTCAAAACATAATTCCATCGGCAACGGCGGATCCTTCCTTCTGGAGGTGCCGCCATGTTCGAAAAGTTGTTCACGTACGCCGCTGTCTTGAAGCGCCATCGCGAGGGGCCTCTCGCCCGCGAGCGCGCAACCTATCTGGAGAGGCTCGCAAGCCAAGGGATGGCACACGAGACGCTGCTGTGGCGAGCTCGCTACAGCCTTTGCGTTGCCCGCGGGCTGGAGGGTTGGCCGGGCGAGCATCGCTTCGTCGAGAGTGATATCGACAAGATGGCGACTGCCTGGGCCACCACGCGTGTTGCGCAGGGAATGGCAAGCGGGCTCAGATGGCCCCACGATCTCTTCTACTTTGCTGCAACCGACTTCCTACGGGCCATCGGGCGTCTGGATACGCCGCCTCCAGTAGCACCGGGGCGCTATGACCATCAGATCGAGGATTTCGTCGCCGGTCAGCNNAGCAGCAGGGCCTCGCTTTGTGCGACGTCGAATCGGCCGATGTGGATCGCTTCTTCCAGCACATGGCTCAGCAATGGAGCCGTGCTTCGCTGCGGACCTCGGCCAAGATGCTGCGTTCATGGTTCGCGTACTGCGAGGGCCGAGGCTGGGTGAGGCGCGGCCTGGCCGCGGCGGTGTTGCTGCCGCGTATCTACCGCGAGGAAGGTTTACCTCTGGGGCCGACCTGGGACGAAGTCGCCTGCATGCTCGCCATGACGGCGGGGGACGCGCCGGTGCAGATACGGGACCATGCGATTCTCAGACTGCTCTCTGTCTACGGACTGCGCTCAGGTGAGGTCCGTCGGTTGAAGCTGGACGACGTCGACTGGCGGCGGGAGCGCATTCAGATCGTGCGGTCGAAGACATCACAAGTACAGACGCTGCCGCTCGAGCCAGGCGTGGGCAATGCGATCGCGCACTACTTGCGCCACGCTCGCCCCAAGAGTGCAAGCCGCATCGTCTGCCTCACCGTGCGGGCACCCCATCGACCGCTGTCCGCGGGCGGCCTTTACGATGTCGTCCACCGACACCTGCCGGAATCCTCGTCGACGAGAAAAGGCCGCGGCCCACACGGCCTCCGTCATGCATGCGCTCGGCACTTGGTTGAATCTGGGCGAAGCTTCAAGGAGGTCGGTGACCATCTTGGCCACCGCAGCCCGGACGCTACTCGTATCTACGCAAAGGTTGATCTGGCCTCGCTGCGCAGAGTTGCGCTCGACGATCTGGGAGGGCTCCAATGACCATCGTCGAGGCTATCGAAAGCTATCTGACCCTCAAACGCTCTCTGGGAGCCGTCTTCCGTGGCGATGCCCGCATCCTGCGTTCCTTGGGTCGTGCCCTCGGAGACGTGCCACTCAACTCCATCGATCGCGATGCATGCCAANNCGGTCCTCGAATCCCGCGCTCGTTTCAGGCATACGTTTACTCGCACGAGGAGCTTCGCCGGCTTCTTGACGCCACGTCGGGCCTGAACACCAAGCGTTCGTCGCTGCACGCCCTGACCTTTCGGACCATTGTCCTCTTGCTCTACGGTGCTGGACTACGTCCTGGGGAGGCGCTTCGTCTCCGGTGCTGTGACGTGGACGTGGCCACCCGGATCCTTGCGATCTGGGACACCAAATTCTTCAAGTCACGCCTGGTCCCAATCGGCGCCGACCTGTGCAAGGCTCTCGACATCTACCGGCAGACCCGGCAGCAGCTTCCGTTGCCAGTCGAGAGCCGGTCAGCCTTCTTTTGCACCAGCAGGGGGCTTGCGATCTCGCTTGCCACGCTTGAAAGGATTTGGGTTCGGCTACGTGAACAGGCGGGAATCCGGCGACCGGCCACGGATCGCTGGCAACCGCGACTACATGATCTGCGCGGCACCTTCGCCGTTCACCGTCTCGTCTCCTGGTATCGGCAGGGCGCCGATGTTCAGGCGTGCTTGCCGTTGCTCGCCACGTATCTGGGCCACATCAATTTGTCGGGGACCCAGGCCTACCTGAGCATGACTCCGGAGTTGCTGGGCGAGGCGGCACAGCGGTTCGAGCGCTATGTCGCGTTCGAGCAGGAGGATGACCATGCATGACGGCCACCCGATTGGTCCCTTTGTTCGGCGCTTCCTTCTCGAGGAGGTCGTCAAAGAGCGCAACCTGACCCGCAACACCCAGCGGAGCTACCGCGACTCGATCCGCCTGCTCCTGCAATTCCTACACGACCACCACACCATCGCCCCGACCCGGCTCACCGTCGAGGAGGTCACGTCCACTATCGTGCGTGCCTTCCTCGCCTATATAGAAGAGAAACGCGGCAATTCCGTGTCAACGCGCAACCAGCGCCTTGCGGCCATCCGCTCGCTCTTTCGCTTCATTGCCCGTCAGGTGCCCGAGTTGGTCGACCATGCCTCCCAGATTCATGCGATCCCCTTACGTCGGTCACCGTTTCCAACCATGGCCTATCTGGACAAGCCCGAGATCGATGCCCTGCTCGCCGCGCCCGATCGACGGCGTCCTCAAGGCCAGCGCGACTACGCTCTACTGTTGTTTCTCTACAACACCGGTGCTCGCGCCAGTGAGGCGGCGGGGCTCACTGGCGCCGCCGTCACCCTCGATTCGCCAGGCTACGTGCGTTTGCTCGGCAAGGGACGCAAAACCCGCACATGCCCTCTCTGGCCACACACCTGCAAGGTCCTCCGCCAGCTGCTGGGCCCACGACTCGGAGGCCCGACCGACGCGCCAGTCTTTCGCAACGTGCGTGGCAGTTCGATCACCCGCTTCGGCATTCACACCCTGGTCGCGCGAACGGTCGTGAAGGCGGCCAAGACGATGCCCTCCCTCCGAGAGAAACGCGTGAGCCCTCACACGATCAGGCATACAACTGCCGTCCACCTGCTCCGTGCGGGCGTCGACATCAACACCATTCGCGCCTGGCTCGGCCATGTCTCGCTCGAGACCACGAACCGTTACGCAGAGGTCGACCTCGAGATGAAGGCGACGGCGCTGGAGACATGTGCAGTCATCAGCTCCGATTGTGACCGCAACCCAACGTGGCGGAAGGACAAGGACCTCATGGCGTTTCTCTCCTCCCTATAGACGATCCCCCTGCAATTATGTTGCGAAGATCCGTCGAGGGACCGCACTCGGCGCGGCTCCTCGACGAACTCGCCACATAATCGGCCTCGCAA